>JACDBU010000231.1 GCA_013694745.1 Chitinophagaceae bacterium | reverse complement strand
TAAGTAGTGAATAATTAATGCCTAATACATCTTGTCCCTACGATAGATTGGAGGGATTGGGTGAGGCTCAATTCTTAACCAATTTAAATTAAAAACACCATGAAGAAGTATTTTATGTTCCCGCTAATTGTATTAGCAATTGTACTCGCCTTTACAGCCTGCAAAAAAGGCCATCACGGTTCTAATGTAATAGGAACTCTTTACATGCAATCCAACGGTATTAAAAATGAAATCATTCAATATGCCAGAATGAAAGATGGCAGCCTTGAGGAAGTACAAAGAATACCAACAGGCGGCGCAGGTTCAGGAACGTATAAACCCATATATGACCAGCCAAATCAACCCAATGCTTTTGAGGGTGTAAAAAGTATAATCCTTACTTCTGATTACAAATGGCTGTTCACTACCAATGGTGGCGACAATTCTGTCTCCAGTTTTAAGGTAGCGGATGATGGCAGGCTAACCTTAATGGATGTACAGCCCACCGGCCAGCCTGTTACGGGTAAAAGCGGAACTGCAAAAAGCCTTGCATACTCAGAGAATACACATACATTATATGTATGCCATGCTTTTGGCCCCGATCATATTCATACTTTTTCAGTTAATAACGGAATGCTTACACAAAAGCCGGGTTCTTATACAGCCAACATTGGAGATAAGCACAGGGTAACCACTGAGATAGTGCTTACTCCCGATAACAAATTTTTATTAGTAAATAATTTATTTGATCAACAGCCAGGTAAGAATCCTGATGGCACTCCAATAGTTGTTGTTGCTAACATGGTTGATATAGACGGACTGGTTGTGTTTCCAGTGAATTCAGATGGCAGCCTTGGTACGGCTATCTTTCAGGATGCAGGCGGGGCGGCCGGGTTTGATCTTGCATTTCTTCATGGAAGCAATAATGGATTTATAAACAGCTATGCCGCATCCGGTGGCATTGCAATGTGCAATATTGATGCATCAGGTAAGGTAACCTGTTCGCCGGTAGTGAAGATTAACCAGGAAATAGGAATGCCATCTGAACTATGCTGGATAGCCATTTCCCCCGATAACAGGCAGGTATATGCTACGGTATTCGGGTATAGCTATGTCTCTTCTTTTAAAATAAACAACGGAAATATAAGCGTACAGCAAGACCCTGCTGCCGATGCAGTACCTGGCGACGGAACATTTAAAGCCCTTGATAAGGTAGTATCAAGCGGGCCAAATGATAGCTGGCTAAGCCCTGATGGAAAATATTTTTACCAGATATATCCCAATGCTTCTAAGCTTATTGGTTACAAAACTAACCAGGATGGTAAACTATATAAAATTGATACCAAAGCCATTCCTTATACTTCACCGCAGGGGCTTGCCGGTTTTGACTATACAACCAATCAACAAACATTAACCAAATAAAAATTAAAAAAATGAAAAAAGTAATTTTAATCGCCCTAACAGCAACGTTTTTTTTCTCCTGCAAAAAAGGAGATCATAACGCTAAAAAAGATACTGGTTATATTTATACCAGCAGCAATTCTTCCGAAGGCAATGCTATCATTGCAGTGGCAAGGCATGCAGATGGTACTCTGGAAGAACTAAATCAATCCCCTTACACAACTCACGGCTTTGGAGATGCTATGGAAGGAGACTTTGACCATGAATGGGCTTTAAGAATGGTGGGCGATTACCTGCTTGCCGTTAATGCCGGCGGCAACCCGGTTAACAGCAGCGTTTCTGTTTTTAAGATCAATAGAATAAACGGCCATCTTTCACAGGTTGACCAGGACCCATCTACGCCACAAATGGATAACATAGATTCAAGAGGAGTGCGTGCAGTGTCAATAGCTTCTAAAGTTATCAATGAAACCAACTGGGTATTGGTAGGGAATCAATTTGCCAATCCTAATTATCAAAAAGATCCACCACAGGCATTTGGCTTCCCGGTAGTAACTACACCATTAAGAAATGTGGCAGTCTTTACATTTGACCAATCAACCGGTTTATTAAAATATAAAAGTATAGGCGCTACTTATGCTGATGGAACTAACGGAGGGCCATGCACAGTTGAATTTAATTCAACCGGAACAAAGGTTGCTGTATCTACCTGGGGCATCGCCCATTTTGATGCACCTGATGCTGACCTTACTTTGCAAAAACCCGGAAGATTATATGTATATGATTTTGCCGGTGGTAATTTATCACAGTCAGGCATGTACGAAGAAACAGGTGTCTCAGGAAACATTGGCCTTTCATGGAGCCCAAATGACAAGTATATTTATTTAGCCAATTTTAATCTTCATTCTTCAAAAGAAGACAACAGCGTTACCGTGCATGATGGCAATACTGCAGCTAAGGTGCAAAACTTTGGCACAAGCGACAGGAACGACGAGGCCTGCTGGACATGGGTAAGCCTTGATAAACGGAAGCTGCATGTAGCCAGCTTTACAAGCAACGCAGTAAGCTCTTTTGATATTGGCGCTGATGATAAATTGTCTGTATCATTACATCCAAATTATGTTATTCGCCGCGGTGTACCGCTGATAGACACAAAAGATATGCATGAAGCCGGCGGGTACTTGTATGTATCAGGCGCTTTTCAAAGCCATACCATATCTATATTTAAAAGAAATGAAAATACAGGAGCTTTATCAGAAACAAGTTCTTCTCCCTATCATATTCCCTCCGTTGCCGGAAAAACAAAAGAGCAGGTAGCTTTTATGGGATTAACAGGATTTGATAAAGAAGATTCGGATAATGCAAACAAAAACAATGAGCCGAAATAATAGGAATAGATAAAGAGGTTTTAAAGATGAATTAAAATCGCACATATTGAATGAAAAAAAGATGAGCGATTCAAAAACATAAGTTTTCTCAACAAGCTTCTTATAGGAAGCTTGTTGATTTTTTTTAGCTGCTTCTTTTTTATAAGAGTTGCAGTTCTATAGAAAAGTTAACCTATGAAGATAAAACCAGGTAGAAAATAAATGGTTCGTCTTTTGATACATGATTTTACAGGATCAATATCATTTTGAAAATGATTTTTAATAGAAATAATTATTAAACAAAAAGATAATCATGACAACAATAATTCGCAATGATAACGGAGTAAAACTTGAAAGGCTTGGAGCGGTACTTATCCGTTATACCCTGGTAATTGTTTTGCTATGGGTAGGTTCATTAAAGTTTACGGCTTACGAGGCAATGGGTGTGCATGAGCATGCTGTCAACAGCCCGCTTTTAGCATGGCTGGCCAATATGATGAGTACACAAAGTTTTTCCGAAGTGATTGGCACTATAGAAATTATTTTGGGAATTTTAATTGCTATAAAGCCGTACGCTCCCAAGGCATCGTATTTTGGCAGCCTTGGCGCAATTATCATGTTCCTTATTACGCTCACCTTTGTATTAACGACACCTGGTGTATGGCAACCTGGGTATGGTTTTCCGTGTCCTTCGCCTGCAGGCCAGTTTCTGTTAAAAGATGTATTGTTCCTAAGTGCAGCCATATTCACAGCCGGCGAATCGTTAATAGCTAGCGATTTAGTAAACCGGCGCATCTAATTTTTTAAAAGACATTAATATATTTTATACAAGGCCATCTGTATTAATCTTGATATGGTTTTAAGCCTATTAGGATTGTTGAGCATTTTATAAAAATATTTGTACATGCCAGTTTTTAAAAAAAGAATAAAAATATTTTTAAACATGCATTCTCACTTCGGGTATTAGAAACGTTATAAATCTGTGATAACTTTTTTCGTCACTGGAACAGTTGTTGAACTGCTAATGTTTTATTTTCAAGGCAATTAAAAATGTATATGATGAATACCATTGAAAATGTTTACCTGAATTCGTGAACTTTTGCTGCAACTCTTTTCCCCCATGTACGTATTATACGGATAGTTTTTGTAGGGTTAAAGAATGAAATTTTTTACTAAAATAAAAAACATGAAAAAACTTGTTATCTCCAACAATGTAAGTCCGCCCGGGAGGCATCTATATATAAACGAAATATAGAATTATTTAACCCCTGTTTACACTAAATAATTTTGCAACATAAAAAATCTTATAATGAAAAAAGTTCTTTTATTAATATTTGCTTCCGCTTTTTTGTTTTCCTGCAAAAAAGATAACTCCGCAATAGAGGATGAAAGTAAAGAGAGCACACCGAACAATATGAAAAGTGTTACTGATATAGACACTGTAAATGCTACGGGAGTCTTTCCTCTCTATCACGGGCAAGATGCAAACGGGGGAGATGTTTACTACATACTTACAGAATCTACCGATGTAGGTAAAGCGATAGACCTTGGATTAAACTGGTCGCCTAAAGTGATACATGCACTCGGCACAAAGGCAGTGCAAACTGCAACGATAGTGAGCGGTGGGAAAAAAAATCCAAACAATTTTCCTATACTAAAATTTTCAGGAAATGTAGATTTTTCCCCTGTTAAGAAATTAGTGCCCGGCCCGGAATTGTTTCCTCTTGATCCCGCTTCTCAACCGGGTTCCGTGGGAGATGCTAACTACAGCCCCCTTGTTACATTTGATGGAAAAATAATTTACAATGCATCTCACATTGCCAATAGTACCGGTGTTCATGATAAAGTGATAAGTATGGATAAAGAGCACATGACGGTAAAAATAGATCTTACCAGGGGATTTTATGAAGGCTTCGCGATCTTATATTCCAGCACTGAAACATCTGATGAGGACCTTGCGGCCCTTGAGGATAATACTTTTGCGCCCAATATGGTTGCAGCGCCTAACCCGGGTGATGATAAATCTTTCCGTTCGGCACGTGAAGCTTTGATACCTGTTATTAATGGGCCGATGGGGACGGATAACCCAATGCGCCAGGGCTTGCGTTCTGCAGTAGCAGGTGAGGGCGATCCACTCAACATTTTCCAGGAACAGGCTGGATGTAAGGATTCGGATGATCCCAGCTCTTTTTGCGATGCCGCCTCTTACAGCCCTTTGTGGGATGTTCATCCCGTTATGTGGACAGATGCTGCAATTGCAGCAGGAATGAGAACAATTGTTACAACAGATAAACACGAGGTAATTGCACCTATTAATGTCATCGAGCTCTATGCTGACGGCTTCTTAACAGCGGGAGGCATGGGTGTGCGCAATGCATCTCTTGGAGGCATTAATGCTGCCGGCTCAGCTGATGGGCGCGGAATTATAGTTAATTGCCCAATCGTTTTTGTGCCTGACGATGCACGGTAAAAGGCCACAAAAAAGTAATCCCGGATGGGCGGGAGCGGAATGATAATTGTAGTAAGAATAAAACATAATATGTAACCCGCAATGTCAAAATTATTAAGCATTGCTCAAATTTTAATTTATGAAAAAAGTATTTTTTTTGATTGCAGCATTTGTACTAAGTATAAGTGCTTATTCGCAGACTAGCGAAAAAAAGATGGACAAAATGAAAGATGATAAAATGATGAATCACAAAATGTCCGATGGCGTAATGATGAAAGACGGGAAGATGATGATGATGAAAGATGGTAAATCTATGGAAATGGATAAAGACATGACGATGAGCAATGGCACCATGGTAATGATGGATGGGTCTGTAAAGATGAAGGACGGGAAAACAATGATGATGAAAGACGGTGATCACATGATGATGAATGGAAAAATGGCAAAAATGAAAACGGATAAAATGGATAAGATGAAAGATAAATAATCTAAGAAAAGCAGCCTGCAAAATGCGGTATTTAGAAACAGGTTAATCCTATTCGAAAATAGTATTTTAACATGGTTTGTAAGACGATCCCGATGCCGCTTCATGATATATGAAGCGGTTTTTTTTTATTAAATTATCAAATTTATTGTATTGAAAGATGCCATCTCTTTTAATACTATCTTAATTTATAAGAAATGAAATTTGCGCACCTGGAGATGATGACTACATCACCATTAACCAGTTAAGGGTTTCAAAGTAATATTCAAGAATAAAAAATATTACCGCTATCCCCATGGATCCAAAACAACTTTTACACAACCATCTTCTCTCTTTTTAAAAATATCATATGCATGTGATATTTCTGTCAATGGCAGGCGATGGGTAATAATATCATCGAGTTTCACTTTTCCATTCACAACATACTCCAGTAATTTATCAATATGTTTATGTGCCGGTGCCTGCCCGCCCTTAAGTATAATGCCTTTATCAAAAAATTGCCCAACAGGGAAGTTATCATATAATACAGGATACACGCCTAATACAGAAACGATTCCTCCCCGGCGTACTGCGCTCATGCAGGCTTCCAAGACTTTCACTGAACCTTTTTCAAAATTGATTACAGCTTTAGCTCTGTCAATTAAATTTCTCTCCGGCTCAAAACCTACAGCATCTACGCACACATCGGCTCCGCGGCCTTGCGTCATTGCACGTATTTGATCCACAACATCTTTAGCGTCATTTTCCCAGAGCACAGTTTCACAACCGGGCGCTGTTTCTTTTGCTTTGTCTAATCTATATTGAAGTGTATCTATTATTATTACTTTACCTGCATTTCTGAGCTCTGCACTTTTAGCCGCCATAATTCCCACCGGGCCTGAACCGAATATAGCGACAGTTTCACCACCATTTACATTTCCCCAGTCAATGCCAGTGTAGCCCGTAGGAAATATATCTGTTAAAAAAAGCACCTGTTCATCAGATAAATGATCGGGCACTTTCCTGGGGCCAAAATCTGCATAAGGCACTCTTACATATTGTGCCTGCCCTCCATCATAACCACCATACAGATCAGTATAGCCAAATAATGCGCCTCCCTTCTCAGTAAGTACGCCCCCTTCAGGCCCATAATGCTCTGGGTTACTGTTTTCACAGTGGCCCGGCAGATCGTGATTGCAAAAAAAACACGTTCCGCATGCAATCGGAAAAGGGACTACTACCCTATCTCCCCTTTGCAAATTTTTCACGTCTTTACCGGTTTCTTCCACGATGCCCATAAACTCATGGCCCAAAACCATTGGCCTTGGTTGTGGTATTCCACCTGAATAAATGTGCAGGTCAGAACCGCATATAGCCGTTGCCGTTACCTTTAAAATAATATCCCTTTGTTCTTTTATTTTTGGATCATCTACATTATCGCAGGTCACTTTTCCAGGACCGTGTATTACTGCTGCTTTCATAATTTTTTTATTAAATTTTAAATCATTTTGTTGCTTTATCTTTCGGGGCTTGTTGCTTGCGCACTTTATCCGCTACCACATCATCAGGCAAAATATTGCCCATTGCCACCTGCATTTTATTCTTAAACCCGGATATTACTTTATCATCATCTTTCATTAAAGCTTCATAGCCATCTTTAGCCACAATAGCGGGATCTGCAAGCTTTGAGTCCTGCACGTTTTTAGCATTAAGCATATCGGCTTTATTAAAAAAATCTGTCTCTGTAGCGCCGAGAAGCAACACAGTAATGGTAACGCCACTATCCTTTACTTCACTTCGAATAGCTTCAGTAAATGAATTCACAAATGCTTTGGTTCCATGATATACTGATTGATAAGGCCCCGGAATTTTGCCTGCTATTGATCCTACGTTCAGGATCTTTCCTTCACCACGCTTTATCATTTCCTTTAGGAAAAGCTTGGTGAGTGCTACAAGGCTTATAATATTTAACTGGATTATTTCAATCTCCCTTTTTAAATCAGTATTTGTAAATTCACCATACTGGCCCTGGCCTGCATTATTTACTAAAACATTTATTTTAATACCCTGCGACTTTATTTCATCGTATAGTTCAAAGGGTGCCTGGTGGTTGAAAAGGTCTTTTACAATTGTTATCACTTTTATTTTATAAGCCTTTTCAAATTCAGCCGCTTTCAATTCAGCCATTTTTTTATCCCGGGATACTATTACGAGATTATATCCATCTTTTGCCAGGAGCTTTGCGAGTCCATAGCCAATGCCACTTGTAGCGCCTGTAACAAGGGCATATTGTTTTTTTGAGTTCATAAAAAATTTTTCAGAAAATTAATAATAGTGTAGAAACTATCATTTTCAAAAATGAAGCCACGCATTTTTGAATAGACAAAATAATAATGTGTAGCGTAATAGAAACACTTTAAGCATTTGGGGAATTATAGTTACACCAGGGCCTTATTTAAATAAAAAAAATTTGGATCATCCGTAGCATAAAATTTAAACAAACTTATTATAAAAGTCATTTGAAATTCGTAAGATTCAGGGATTATATTTTGAAATATCAAACATTAAATGCTTAGTTGCATCATTTGCTTACTTTCACATACATGAAGGATCAAAAGCAGGAAACCTCTTAATAAAGCAACCGGCGGCAGTTGCATTTTGCAGAAGGCGTAACATGCGGCAATGTTTTAACGGAAAAATTATTGTGTATAACATTGGCC
>JACDBU010000218.1 GCA_013694745.1 Chitinophagaceae bacterium | reverse complement strand
TGCCACAACTGTCCGGTCCCCGAAAAGATACTTCTCCCGCGTAGCCCTTAATTTTTTCCCGGGTAATTTTTTCCCGGCTGTTAATTATTCCTGCGAATCCACACATGTTTACTTTTTTAACTCACCTGGATTTTATAAAACGATACATTTTCTGAGCAGTCTGAAAAATCCTGTACCTGAATGGGTTTAATATAAAATACATTTTTTTGGGATAGTAAATAAAATCACCACCGAAACCTTTCTTAAACCTGTTTATGAAAAATACCTGTTCGGATTCCTTTGCAAAGTGATTGTATCCCCACAAATCGAACTGTTTGAATCCTTTGGCGGCGGAGCTCCTGATGCCTTCCCAGATTGCGAGATGCAACACAGGCAGATTCCGCACCTCTGGATCGGCCGCCCCTTTAAAATACCTGACGACACTTCCCTGGTAAATCAGCGCTATGCCACCGAGAATCTTTTGGTCTGCGTTGGCCACAAGCAAAAATTTTCCTGAGCCGGAGGACTCAAATTTTTTTTTCACATCTTTTAGAAATGATTCGAACCCGTTCGCCGGTTCCGCAAGCTTTCTTTCACGGTGCATTTTGGTGAAGATAGAGGTGAATTGTTCGAACTGTTCGCTGGTAAAATTTGAAAGAACATTCAGTCCCGATTTTGCGGCCTTTTTTATATCACTTTTGTGACCTTTGGACATGGCTTTCATCACTTCATCCTCACTTCTGGAAAGATCAATTGAAATGGAAGTCCAGTTGTTACTGTCGTTTAGATATTGAACAGGAAGTTTGTTTTTTATCAGATTTTCTAATATCTCTGCAGATTCTTGTGGAATATATTCTGGTTGTATAGTTAGCAATGCAAATCTCTTTTTTCTGTAATAAGCATAAATTTCACCGATGCAGATTGCAGTTGTTTTGGGATCAGATGTCAAAGGGCCGAAGGATATATTTGCAGTGCTGACAAATCCGCCTGAATATTCCTCAATTACAGCAGTACAAAAAATGCGGTTTTCTAAAAATGAGGTAAAATAACATAGTTTTTTTTCGGGATAGATAGAGGCAACCCAATTCGGATGCTGCTCAATAGCAGGTTGTTGCTGCTCGTAATAAAATCGTACTAAAGCCGATTCGGTTTCGGGAGAAGGACAATATGTGAATTGATAGCTCATTGCAGGGGAGGGGTCCATACCATCCCAATGTAGTTCTTGCGGCAGTCTTATATTATTTTCAGTATTATTCACTGGAACCGGGTTTTTTGCAAAAACTGTTTCATTAGAGCATTGAGTGTCTCGTTTAGATTGAATTTGAAGGCGACCGTTGCCAGCATGGCCAAATAAGCGACTGAACCTATTATTAAAATTCCCAGTTCAGAATTGATCGCGAGGCGTCTCATAAGCAAATAAATCAGCGTAGCGATAATTAAGTTGATGGCTGAAAAGACTGATAGGTTGACCAATACTTTCTTGTAATTTATTATTTTAAAATATTTTTTCTCCAAAAAATAGCAAAATATCGTATTTAGCAAATACATACCTAAGATACTTGCCGGATAACCTATTATTCCAAATTTATGTATTGAGAAATACATTGCACCTATCAATAAAACGTTTGAGATGGTCTGATACCAAAAGGCTTCCTTTATTTTATGACTGGCCATGAATAACCTTGCGAAAAGTGTGTTTATGACTATAAAGGGTAGGAGTAATACAAGATATTTAAGAAAAAGCGAAGCATATGCAATTCCCGTTTCATCGAATTTGCCGCGTTTGAGAAGAATTATGATAATCTGATCCGAAAACAAGAAGCACAAGCCGCTTATTGGAAGAACAATGAAGATCAGAAAGTTGGCCGTTGATAAGAAGATGGTATTTATTTCTTTATATTTTTTTTCCGCATATAGTTCATTAAATTTTATTCCTACAACTGAAGAAAACTGATAGATAATCAGTGTGGCTGGAAGCGATGATATTTGTTGTGCAAAAGATAGTGCAGTAATTATTCCTGCACTAAAGCCACTAAGTATATATATAGGAGCGTATAAAGAGAGGGAACTCGCGAGATTCCCCAACTGGGCAAATCCCAGGTTACTCCATATCCTCTTTGATCGCAATGGTTTTTTGAAGTGAAATTTCCAGTTCAGGTATTTTATCATTAAAAACGTTAAAAGACCTAAATTCAGAAAGTATGCAAGCAACATACCATAGAAGACGCTTTGAATGCCAGCGCCCTTGTGGAATAGTACTATAAAAAGGATGGAAAATATCCCGTTAACTATCCCGACTATCATTGATATGGTGAAGAATTTATACGAAGAAAGAATGTCGATAAGAAGATTGATAAGAAAAATCAATCCAAACAATGGCAAGGACAAGTAAAGCAGCGCCCTATTGTCCAGTAATTGACCTCTTTTGAAATTTGAAACAGTTGAGAAAAATGATATTGGATCGATTAATACGAGCGATAGTGCTATCAGCATAAATCCTCCATACAATAAAATGAAAAAATTCAAGAATTCGACTGCTTTATCATTGCCTTCGGTGCTTCGGATACGCATTGATTCTGGAATAATAACTGAACTGTTCATTGCCGTAAAAAAAACACCGAGTATCGCTACCGAATTATATATATAAAAAAAGAAATCTGTTGAATGTGTGACCCCAAAAAAATAGGCTACCATTAGTCCGTTTAAAAATACCAGACCCTTGTTGAGTATATTAAAACCGGTTGAAAGAACTATGCCTTTTTTGTATGATTCTACTTTAAGCAAGTTTTTTCTTTTTTTCCATTTTAACCAGGTTTCTAGACACGGCCAGAACGAATAAAAGGGCTACGGACAGTGTAAACCCCCAAATGCCATATTTTACAACGCTTTGCTTTAAAAAAGAAACTTTCTGACCCACCGGGTTAAATGGCGAATAAACGGACAAAATATTATTTTCTTCGACCGAACGTTGTCCCAACTTTTTCAATTCATCCTGGAGATCGAGCAACTTGTCATACAGATCGAGTTCAGGAGTCTTTGTTTCAGGGGTAGTTTGCATTAAAGTCAGCTGATTGCTTTCTGTAGATCCGTGGCCTATAATCAGGCGCTGATTATAGGCCAGTCTTAATGAATCTATCCCGCTTATAGCCCCCCTGATCACTTTTTCTTCATCTTTATTTGTGACATCCTGTTTTTGTTTTGACTGAAGCAGCAACGGAATGTGGGAAATCTGATCGATGATGCCATCCTGCAGCTTTGCGAAAATTACGGGATTGGTGGCAATACCGGATATTTCCTGGTATGGATAATCGAATCTGGTCAGTTTTTCTTTAAAATCCTTATAGTTTAAGGTTCTGAGCCAAACAGTATCCATTTTACCGGGATCTCCATGGCGGTTTTCAATAAACAGGTTTTTGTACATTTCGGCTTTAATTACTTCAGATTCTACAGGTTCTATAGAAAAGCCGTCGATTTGCGCCGCTTCGGCTGGCGAAATATTGAATATGCCAGCCAATTCATCTTTTCTTCCGGTATTGATTATAGCATTTAAGTAATCTATTGTATTGTATAGTGACCTGATACTGTTGAAGTTGGCCTTAACGATCATCTGGGACTGAAACTTCGAACCGTTCTTGTTTAGCTGGTAAAGACCATAACCAAGTCCCAGAGCTGTGCCCAGAATGATCCATATAATGTTGCGTAAAAGAAAAAGTAGTATGTAAAAAAAGATATTAACCAGTCTTTGAATGCCCCTGTATAAGTATATGAAGGCATGTTTGACCGACTGTGCCGTCTTATAGATCATTTTCGCTATGTCCGCATCGGAATCGTGGTATTCAAACTGTCCGGATGGCTGCCTGACTGGATCCATAGTATGGGGTTTTTCATCTTTTAATTCCTCTTAGCGGACGCACAAAAATATTTGCAAATGTAAGGTAAAGTTTTGTTTCAAAGTTGTTCTCTAACAATCGCATAATCAAGGTGAATGGGTTGTATTTAATGATGCGATAAACGTCTTGAAGCCAGGAATGTACTTTAGCCAAATTAGAAACGCATTCCGTGTAATAAGCGAAGATTATGAAATAAGGGCTATGGTCGGCTCTTATTTACATTTTTTATCTTCTCGTTCAGCTCATCTATAAGCTTATACTGTGCAGCAAGTTCTGTGATAGTAGCATTGGCCAGAAACATGGAAACCAAAGCCTCTTTTTCTTTTTTGATCTGGGAGATCAGAGGGTCGATATCGGTAATATCGCTGGCATTTATATTTTGCCGATTGGATTTCACCCTTTGAATGTACATTATTCCAGGAAAAAAAACAAATCAAAAACGGCTCACGGCATCACCATTTTTGCCTCCACCTCCACCGCCTGGTTTACTGGCAGCGAAATGATAAAAACTGATCCTTCATTGACCTTGCTCCTCGCCGTGATAAAGCCATTGTGTTCCTCCACTATCTTTTTGCAGAGCGCCAGGCCGATGCCCGTGCCCTCAAACTCAGTGTGAAGATGCAACCGCTTGAACATGCCGAATATCTGCTCGGAATACTTCTGGTCGAAGCCAATGCCATTATCCTGGATATAAATGCGGCAGTATTTATTTTTCACCTCCTGTCCGGTGCTTCCATTTTGTCCGGCACTATACTCGGAATAGATCTTTATCGCCGGCCTGATGTCTTTCCTGGAATATTTAATGGCATTGCCGATAAGATTGAAAAAGAGTGGTCTTATCAGCACAGGGTTTACGGCAAGCAAGGGAAGCAGCTCTGACTCTACCTGCACTTCTTTTTCGGCAATAACCGATTCCATTTCTGTCAGCACGTCGCCGAGTATCGCATTCAGGTCGCTTTCTACGAATGATTGTTTTTCGAGAGACGTTTTGGAGAACAGCAATATGTCCTTGATCAGCGCCTGCAT
>JACDBU010000182.1 GCA_013694745.1 Chitinophagaceae bacterium | reverse complement strand
GCCTTTGCCTTGGATGTTGTGCAGATAATTATTGCTGGGTTAGGAAAGTTTAGGTCTTAGCCGCTGGCGGGATTTATTAAAAACCATTACCCCGTTCATCTTCCCTTTGCGTATTTCTTTTTGCTCACCTTCGGGCATATTGTAAATTTCCTGGCAGGCTATACTGCAGCAGCCACTAAATTTTTCAGTACAGGCCGCACACTGGATAAAAAGTAAATGGCAGCCATCATTTTTGCAATTGGTATGGGTATCGCAGACCATGCCGCACTGATGGCAATGGCTTATTATCTCCTTCCCTATCTTTTCACCCAGCCTGTCGTCAAAAACAAAATTTTTCCCTTTGAATTTATTGGGAAGATTTTCTTTTTTTATGGAATTGGCATATTGAATGATGCCGCCCTGTAGGTGAAAAACATTTTTGAATCCATTGTGCAGCATGTATGCGCTTGCTTTCTCACACCGTATGCCGCCTGTACAGTACATGATGATATTTTTCTTCTCCAACCCGGCAAGCATACTAACGGCCATGGGTAACTGCTCACGAAATGTATCTGATGGGATTTCGATCGCGTTCTCGAAATGTCCTACCTCGTATTCGTAATGGTTGCGCATATCAATAACAACCGTATCGGGGTCATCGGCAAATGCATTGAACCTGATAGCATCTACATACTTACCCTTTTTACTCATATCAAATTCAGGATCTTTGATACCGTCCGCAACAATTTTATCTCTTACCTTGATCTTTAACACCCAAAAGCCTTTTCCATTATCATCTACAGCAATATTAAGTATAGGCTCTTTTAATAAAGAAATCGAATACAGGTAATTTTTAAAATTTTCGTAGTTAGATAAGGGCACACTCAACTGCGCATTAATGCCTTCGTGTGCCACGTATATCCTTCCAAAAACTTTTAATACCTCGAGATTTTTGTATAATTCATCCCGGAAGATTCCCGGATCATCAATTTTTGCATACCGGTAAAATGATAACGTGATACGTGGCTCAGTTTCCTGGTATAACAGCGCTTTGAGCTCTTTTTGTGAGATACGGTTATATAATACTGCCATAGCTTGAAATTTTTAGGACGTTTACATGACGAACAAAATTTCTACATACAAACATACAAAATCATTAAGCTGTATATGGCTGACAGTAATTTTTATTCCAAACACTTTTTTAAAGATGTTTTAATTGCTATCCACTTCGCCCACAAATTTTCATATGAAACAGATGCATCTTTTGCAGCCGCAATTACCTGTGTTGTTGGTGGCATATCACTGCTTTCCAAAATATTAAAAAGGGATGCATACGCCCCATCTAATTTGGAAAAGCTTTGGCCTGTTGCAGGATTTTCAAATGATGCCGCTTGTTTATCACATTCCTGCAAGCTTATTAACTGAGCGGCGTTTGCTTTACTCATTTTTTGTTGCAGCTGCAAGCGATAATCCCTGAGTTCTTTACCAGCCTCAGATATCGCCAGTCTTTTTTTATAAGCCATCAAAGAAAGATCATTTTGTAACTGCAGATCCTGGATTGATGTCTTAACTCTGGGATCCATTTTTATAAAAAGGGTGCGGCTGTATGTTTTATTTTCAACTGTAAGTATTGCCGTATAATTTCCGGGCATAACCCAGGGTGAGGTTGATGCAGGCGCTGTGTTTTCATAAATTGCTCCAATAGGATAAGCCGGGGAAAGATCAAGTGGAGAATAATGCATATCCCATACAAACCTGTGTGAGCCTGCCTCTCCGGAAAGTATTTGCTGGGAGCGGATCCAGTAGAGCGGAATATTTACGGGCGGGATCCTGTAAAGCGTATCATTGCTTGAAAATTTTCTTATTACATTTCCACGCATATCCGTTATGGTCAATGTCACATTGCCCGTAGTTTTATTGGGCAAATAATAATCGATGATCGCTCCGTCTGGCGGATTTTCTCCTGCAGGTTCTTCCTGTGGCAGCGGTGTATCGGTCCACATATCCCAGCGTACACGATATGCTGTTGCAGGTTGGTAAAGGATAGTTGAAAAGTTATGAGGTTGAAAAGTTATCTGACGCAAAGAGGTTATATCATCCAGTATCCAAAAACTTCTCCCATGTGTTCCTACAACAATGTCATCATCTTTTATTACCAGGTCGCGAATGGATGTTGCAGGCATATTGAGCCGCAAAGATTGCCAGTGTGCACCATCATCAAAGGAAACAAATACATTTTTTTCGGTGCCGGCATATAATAACCCCTTGCGTTTGGGATCTTCTTTCACCACATTAACGGGATCATCCGGTAAGCCATTCACAATTTCTAACCACGTTTTGCCGCCATCATTTGTTTTGTAAACATGCGGATGCATATCATCTAACCGGATACGGTTAACAGCAGCATAGGCCGTGTTCACATCAAAATGACCGGCATCCATTAATGAAATTTTGCTCCACGGTGTTAATCCAGGAGGCGTAACATTATTCCAGGTTTTTCCACCATCTTTTGTAAGATGGATCAGCCCATCATCTGTACCACACCAGATGGTATTAATGTCTTTTGGCGATGGGGCAACGGTGTAAATAACACCACGCCGCGGCATATGCTGCATTGCATCATTTGCATAAATACCAACACTGGCGGGTACTTCAAGGCCATTTGTACCGGGATCACGTGAAAGATCCGGACTTATCACCTGCCAGTTTTTTCCGCCATTCAATGTTTTGAATAAAACATTACCGGCATAAAACAATGTTTTGTTATCTGCCGGAGAAAATAAAACGGGAGCGGTTCTTAAAAAACGGTATTTGCCGCTTCGTACTGATTCGGGAGAAATATCCTGCACCTGCCCGGTGCGTTTATCATACTTTGATATTTTTCCGCCATACACAATATTCGGATCTAACGGGTCCGCACACACGTAGCCATATTCTTCCGCCCCAACAGGGTGCCATTCATGAAAAGTTACCTGCCCATCATTTCCGCGTGAGGCAATTCCAACAGATCCACTCTCTTGTTGCCCGCTATAAACATTGTATGGAAAATCATTATCTGCACTCACATGATACATCTGGCCGGTTGGCTGATTGTACCAGGAAGAAAATGTTTGGCCGCCATTAACCGTAACTATTGCCCCCTGGTCGCTGGCGATCAATAGTATCTGTGCATTATCAGGATTGATCCATATGCGATGATAATCGTCGCCACCAGGAGCGCCACGAAAGGCATTAAAAGTTTTTGCCCCATCCGTGGATTTCCAAACAACCACATCTGCAGTATACAAAACATCTTCGTTTTTTGGATCAACTTTCACTTCTGCGAAATCGCTGCCCCTTCCCCAGAATCGTTCATCAGCATTCATATTCGTCCACGATTCGCCCCCATCATTACTGCGGTAAATGCCACCAAATTTATCGGCATCAACAGTTGCATACAAACGCTGCGGATCAGAAGGCGCAATGCAAAAACCAATTCTTCCCAGGCCCTGTTGGGTGGTGGGTAAACCATTCGTTAATTTTTTCCAGGTAGTGCCGCCATCAGTGGATTTAAACAAGCCACTTTCAGGTCCGTTCCATGCGCCGTTCTCCCATGGGCCTTGCCGCCCTGCCCACATATCTGCATACACGATGTTAGAATTTTTTGGATCTATTGTAACCTGTATAGCACCGGTATTTTCATCTTTATATAAAACCCGTTCCCATGTTTTACCGCCGTTCACTGTTCTGTATACGCCTCTTTCTGTATTAGGACCGTAAGGATGTCCAAGAGCGGCGACAAAAACCCTGTTCTCATTTTTTGGATCAATGGCGAGGCCACCGATCTGCTGCGCATCTTGTAAGCCAACATTTGTCCATGTTTTACCTGCATCACTTGTTTTATAAATTCCATTACCCACAGAAAGATCAGGGCGCTGCACCCCTTCGCCACTGCCTGCATAAATTATATCCGGGTTAGAAAAAGAAACTGCAACATCCCCAATTGAACCGGTTGACTGTGCATCAAAAACAGGAAACCACGTTCTTCCATAATCCGTCGTTTTCCATACACCACCATTATTTACGCCGATGTAAAATACATTGGGTTGTTGTGGCACGCCAGTGGCGCCAATGGTTCGCCCACCACGGTGCGGACCAATCATTCTCCATTTCATACAATTGAATAATGAAGAATCAATATTTTGTGCCTGGGAGGAAATGATTATTTGAAAGATCAAAATAATTATGAGGGGAATATTTTTTTTCATGCTGATGTATTAACGATATAATAAATATTCGATATGAAAAGATAAGATAAAAATCTATTGTCAATTACGGATAACGAATAAGATTATGGCAACAAACATTGTTGAATTATTACTATGCCGGCAGGAAGAAATTATCTTGCAGTTGTCCTGGCACGGCTACCCGTGATACTTCCGCCCAATAATCCTCCAAGACCGATACGATAATCAATTCTTGTTTTCCCGTTTTGAAAAGAGGCTACAACATCTGCCCGCAGTACTTTGAAAATATTTTCAAGACCAATAAATACTTCAGCGTAATTATTATTGCTGTTAACATAAATGGCATTGGCTCCATCCAGTAAATTCCAGTTAAGTTTTTTGAACAATGGAATTTTATTGGTGAGCAAGCCGTTTAGATGATGTTCAAAATTGATAAGACCATATAAGTTGTCTTTAGTATAAGCTGAATAATAGGGAAGCAACTGAAATGTATTAAGATATTCTTTTGCAAAGTGTGATTCGTTACCGTTGAAGTGCTGAAGATCCTGGACAAAAACGCTTTTACTATTTAGAAATCCACCCACAGAGATCTTATATTTAATGCTTCCGGCAAGTTTTAAATTCGCATCATCGAACAGGGTGAATTTCCATTTGTCAAAATCAACATCACTTCCCAAAATATTTTTAAAGCCATGGCTAAAATGGAAAGCAAAAGTTGGATATTTAGAGCCGATCGGGATTTTATTGTAAGGGAACTGGATATAGCGCTGGCCAGGCTTTATACTAACATCCACATCCAGTTCCAAAGCCTGGTGGCGCAGGAATTGGGAGGATAGTATCCGGAAAGGATAATTTGGCGTTAGCCTGTACTTATATTTATTGTAAAAGATAAAATCAGTTGTATTGTCCAGTGGTATCCGGTCTTCGTAAAGGGCATTTAATTCAAACCGAAGCCCATCTTCAAATCGTTTTGAAAAACTGATATTACCAAAATAATTTTCATAGATCTTGAGATTATTTTTGCCGGAAAAAAGAGTACCTATAGTGTTACCCAGTTCTGTGATATTGCTTTCTTTATTGAACTGGCTTACTCTTTTACCACCGGTTATGTCCCAGGTTTCACGTTTCAATTTTTTGTCGTAACTAAAATCGCGTGTACGGAAATTTATATCCAACCATCCATTCAGGAGATCATTGTTAAATCCATATCTTAGTGTAGACGTTACCGTTAAGTTTGTTTTCCATCCCTTTAGGTACTTTTTATAATTTCCCGAGGGCTCAATTACCACACCTTCAACGGTGTTATAATTCAGTTTTTTAAGCAGCGGGTCAAAATGCCAGGTATACTGATCTTTTTTACTGTAATGCGTACGGCTGATGCCACTCCAGAAAACCTGCCCCAATTTAATATGCCCCTGTTTCTTTCTCAGTGAATCAATATTTTGCCTGCTTAGCATTGAATCTTTTGCATACAGGTAAATGCTGTCTTTGATCCGGTAATCCTTTGCCTCTTCAGGTTCAAGGGGTACGGGCCGGATAGAATCCCAATAAGCTTTTGTTTTTTTATTTACCGTGGTGTCGTAACGCACCACAATCTTGTCAAAATATTTTTTAGAAAATGCAGGGTTGATATTATATTTTGAATAGACATTTATAAAATCGCCGATGGCATCAATACCAAGCTGCTTAAAATTGAAATGCACGAGTTGGTTCTTAACCCGCCAAACTCCAGGTGTAACAGGAATATGAATTTGGGTCAACCGCAGGGTATCAATAATTTCAAGCTGTGCCGACTTTGTCAGTAAGAGGTCGCAACTGTGAATGCGCCAGTCATTTTCGGTAATATTGATTATGCCGGAAAATAAAGGTTCATATGCCCGTTTAGGGATCACCCGGATCGTATTTATTTCTTTGCCATCTTCAAAATAACTTCCCATGTATTCGTATTTATAAAAATTTAATGCGCCATCGGATATGGGAGAAATGAATCCCCTCGGATTTATCCTTGCTGTAAACATGGTAACATTATTATCATAAAGGTTGATGAATGTTGGGAAATTAAATCCGAAACCATTGCTGCCGCTCTCGCGGCCACTAAGCACTTCAAGTTTAAATTTACCGGGTTGCTGAACGGAAACTTTTGTTATTGATTCAGACAAATAAATTATTCCCTTCCCGGCAGAATCAAGATGCATAGATTTTCTATCTTCTTCAGGAACTTTTTTTCCCAAAATTTTACCGGGCAGGTTTTGCAGTTTGATAAGTCCTTTAATGTATGCTTCACATTCAAATGCGGTTACCTGCCTGTTGTAAAAATTTCTTTTCTTTATCGCCTGCCTAATTATTGCATAAGCGGGATCTTCTGCATTGCTCTTTACAATCACTTCTTTCAATTGCAATTTTTGCAGGGAAAGAATGAAAGTTATTTCCTGGTCTTCTTTATCGATGTTTATTTTTTTTTCTACCCGCGTGTAACCAACATGCTGTGAAACCAAAGTATAGGAGCCCGGAGACAATGAAAAAACAAATTTTCCCTGGCTATTTGCCGAAGTGCCCTGTGTTGTGCCTTTGATGAGAATAGTAGAAAACGGAAGCAAGTTACCCTGGTCATCATACACTGTTCCATGAATGGTTTGAGAAAATGTGCTGAGTGAAAATAAAATTAGCAAACTAAAAATAAAATGTTTGCCATGTAAGTAGAACATTGAAAAAAAATAAAATGGATTAATTTACAAAACTCGTGATGCAGGTTGTTTCCTATTACGTAAAAAACTTCCTGTAAGGGCGGCAAATCCAGCAACCAGAGCGCCTATCAAAGATGTTACAAGCATTAATAAATAAGGATTATCCATTTTTAAGATCAGTAGTGATACACGGTGTGCGAGAAGGTGATGGTTGTTAACACTAATCCAATAACTCAATCCTCCCCATAATAGAAACAGGGCTATAAATCCTGCAAGAAAACTTTTACCAGCACCCTGTGGAATCAAGGCTGTTACAATAAAGGCAACTATAGCAATGCTCCACCAGGGAAGATATAAGCAGGCGCAAAAGCTTAATAGTATGATAAGAATTAGTGAGACAATAAATTTCATTTAAATCGTTTTGATGATATTATAATTAAGTAATTAATAATAGTAGCAAATCATCACATTAGTTTGATCACATTTTATTAAAAGTCATCTTCCACAAAACCCTTTTATCATTTTCCTCGGACTCCTTCATTACCCAGAGAGCATAATATTTTCCGGCGGCCCATGTATCAACAAACGTATCATAAAAACGACTACCTGGGTTACCACTTTGTCCACCCGGATATACGCCATAGGCTTCAGTTTGAGGGGTAAGTGAAACGATCATTCGCCAGCTGGGACCATGCTGTGCATTAGCGGCATTAATGGTATTATTGCCACCACCAATCGGTAAATGCAACCTGCTGAAAGCCGGTATCCTGGCGAGGTGAAGCACTTTAGTGTCTTTGTATTTTGCCCATTCAAGCGTGCCTGCAACATCCGCATTTTTTACGGTAAATACAGCTCTTTTAAAAGCCATTGTAACATCATCCGCCAGCGTTTCTTTTTGCGGGGTATTGATATTATCTAAGAAACTAAAAGCAGAATCTTTTATAATATTTTCGAGAAGGGTGCTTTCGTGTGGCCACATAAGAGGAAGATTCGTTCTTGCCAATTCATCATTCCAGACTACATTTTCCAGGCTGTCCCATGTATTTACAAATACGGTTGCGCCTTTTGAATTCACATCATTGCGAAGATCCCACGCCTGCAAAATATCAAAATACTTTTTTTCCTCATTATTCAATATTGACAGGTCAATATTATTTAATAAAACCGGCCGCGCCATTTCTGCAAACACATTATAATTATCTGTCTGGAGTGTTTGCATATCCTGCGGAGTGATATTATTCATTTCATTAAGCTTGCGGTTTATATAAAAACCACGGTATGGCGGATAGCTCCCTCCCAGGTAGTATGGATAGGTTGAATCAACCGGTAATTGATTGGCACTGCTTACAAAGCCGCGGTCAGGATTTACCTGGTGTGGATTTTCTTCCTGCGGTATCATACCCTGCCACATGTAACTGCTATCGGTTCCCGGCATTACAAAATCTCCCTGCCTTTTCCATTTTGCCGGAAACTCGCCCTGGTCCCATATCGCGATGTCGCCATTTTTGCAGGCAAACAAACAATTCTGCCCGGGTGTATGCAAATATTTTATGGCTTCGCTATAATCATTATAATTTTTTGCGTGATCAAGCAGGTTGAACATTTTAAGCTCATTGCTTGCATCATGTGCTTTCCATCTTACTGCATAATATTTATCATTGGTAGATCTTGATCCATTGAAGCTTTTATCATACATAACAGGACCAAAAACAGTATAGGCTACTGTATCAAGATAATCCGGTTTGTTTTTTATTCTGATGACCTCAACCCTGAAATCTGTTTTCTTCCATTCATTATTAAACCAATATTCTTTGCGGCTGTCATCTTTAAATTTAATTTCATAATAATCCCGCACATCACGCATGGCATTGGTGAAGCCAAAGGCACAACTGTCGTTGAACCCTATTATCACGCCGGGAGAGCCTGGGAATGTTGCCCCATATGCATTGAAGGTTGGGGTTGATATCTGCATCTCAAACCATAATGATGGAAGGTTTAAACCGAGATGGGGATCGTTACACAAAATGGGCGCACCGCTTTTTGTTTTTTTTCCGCTTACCGCCCAGTTATTGCTGCCATTATCTTTATTCGGTTTTTGTTCAATTATGGGGATGATCTCTTTTTTACCATAGTACAAAGAATCAGCTGTAGCAGGTATCTTAACCTGGATCCCGGGTTTTGGATAAACCGTTCCTTTAGGCACTATCGGATCAAGAGAATCCATAATAGTTGGATAGATCTTATCAAAATCAGCACTTGTAAAAATCGATTTGGCATTTGACAATTCAAAATCATCATCATGTCCTGCCAGGTCAAAACTCATATACTTTAAAAACAATGCTGTTTTTAAATTGGTCCATTTTTCAGGCTGGTAGCCTAATAGTTTATACTCAATTGGCAAGCTGCTTTCATTCAATGATCCAATGTAAGCGTTTACGCCAGCCGTGTATTGATCACATTCCGCTTTTGTGGCCGGGTCTTTTTCTGCTTCTTTCAAAGAGATCTCGGCGGCGTATGTCATACCCAACCTGCGAAATTGCCTGTCTGCTTTTTCAAGAACACTGCTTCCACCAACCACATCTCCCAATATCTCACTTAGCCTGCCTGCAGCGGCGTGTGTTTGAAATTCCATTTGCCATAACCGGAATTTTGCATGGATATAGCCCTGCACAAAATATGCGTCGTTTTCCTGCTCGGCAAAAATATGTGGCACCAGGCGATCGTCGAGGTAAACATTTACTTTACCGGTAAGCTGTGGAAATTTAAGATTTGCTGTAAAATCCTGGTCAGCCGGTTCAGCATTTTGCCAAACCCCATGCTGGGGGCTTAACAGCTTACCTAACGGTGCCGGCAACACTAAAGACGAATTCAAAATTACAACCAGCGCAGTTGTAATTACTGCAAATACAATTAGAGGTACAATTCTCATAAGCACATTTGAAGATGTAAAATACTAAAAAGAATATAAGAATTATTGATTAAGGATTGCGGTAAGTTTATTTACATCTGCAACAGTATTAAAAGCATGTAAAACAATTCGTAACCGTTCGCTACCCTTTGGAATGGTTGGATATAAAATTGGCCGCACATCCAAATTGTTTTGCTGCAATTTTTCTGCGATCTTTTTTACATTTTCATTTCCCGGGATTGTTGCTATCTGGATTGGGGTGTTGGAAAATTTAAGTGTGAGAGTCACTGAGGATGGAATGGCGTTAGGTTGTTGAATTTGTGTGATGAGTGTTTTTAAATGTTCTCTCTCTTTGTGCAAAGATGGGAACAGCTCATATGAAGCTTTTATGGCAGCAATGCTGATGGCAGGCAATGCAGTGGAAAAAATAAATGGCCTTGAAAAATTTATAAGATAATCCCTTAAACGGGATGAGCCTAATACAATAGCGCCATGCACTCCGCAAGCTTTCCCAAAAGTATGTACCCTGGCAAAAATTTTATGTTGCAATTGCAGCTGCTGAATAAGTCCTTCCCCATTTTGGCCGATGACACCAGTTGCATGAGCTTCATCAATTATAAGGTGTGCGTTAAATTTTTCGCATAGGGCAACCATTTGTGAAAGAGGTGCCATATCACCGTCCATAGAAAACACAGATTCTGTAACAACGAAAATATTCCCGGAACTGCCTTCCAGTTTTTTTTCAAGGTCGTTGATGCTATTGTGCAAAAAAGAATGTGCGTTAGCAAAACTTAACCTGATACCATCTCTTATTGAGGCATGCACCAATTGATCGTACAAAATGGTATCTCCCTTTTGTGGAACTGAACTCATTAATCCCACATTTGCATCATAGCCCGAATTGAAAATAAGTCCTGACCCGGCTTCGTGAAATTGTGCGATGAAGTTTTCAATTTCTTCAATTAAATTATAGTTGCCTGCAAGGAGTCGTGAGCCTGTGCTACCATAATTGCCCTTTATATTATTTGATTTTAAAAGATCATTTTTTACGATCCCTAAATAATCATTGCTACAAAAATCTATTTTGTCGTTTGCGGTACGTAGTGTTCGAAAAGCATTACCGGCTTTTCTCTCCGTTAATTTATTAATCAGAAAATCATCATTCATTGTAAGAAAAAATTTCCGGATTTGATTTTTGAAAATTACAAAATTTGTTTAAGCCTATGTGAACTAAAATAAATTCTATATAAGATATCCGTAGCCCCAGCGGGCCGTCATTTCCGTAGCCCCAGAGGGGCGTTATATCCGTGGCCCATCGGAGCGTTATATCCGTAGCCCCAGAGGGGGCGTCATGTCCGTAGCCCCATCGGGGCGTTATATCCGTGGCCCATCGGGGCGTCATGTCCGTAGCCCCAGAGGGGCGTGATGTCCGTAAAACAAAAACCTATTTACATTTACAACATGGAAACATTTTCGGCAGATACAAAAAATATTTTAGGTTTACAACTGCCCACAGATCCACGTTGGGTTCAACTGGCTGGTATTTCGTTAGAAGATATTTTAACTGATCATGCATATTGTGAGCAAAAGGCCGCAAATAGTTGTATCTCACTTATCCAAAAATACAATAACAAAGAAGAATTGGTAAATGAACTTGCGCCAATAGTTACTGAAGAATGGGGGCATTTCCGCCAGGTACTCGCCGAACTGAGAAAAAGAAATCTACCCCTTGGTAAACAACGCAAAGATGAATATGTGAACAGCCTCTTATCATTTCAAAAAAAAGGTGGCTCTCCCGAAGAAAGGTTTTTAGACCAGTTGCTAACAATGGCATTGATAGAAGCAAGGAGCTGCGAACGCTTTAAGCGCTTAAGTGAAGGACTGGAAGATCCCTACTTCAGGGATTTTTATCGCCGCTTTATGGAAAGTGAGGCAGGGCATTATACTTTGTTTATTACCCTGGCCGAAAAATATTCAGGAAAAGAAAAAGTACGACTAAGGTGGAAAGAATGGCTCTCATTTGAGAAGAATATTATGGAAACAATGGAGATCAGAGGGGATAGGGTACATTGAAATATTTTTCAGAAAGAACTTTTTTATCTGAGAAAGCTGAATTCAAACAAAAATTTACTTTAGCTCCAAATCAATAGTTATGGTAAAATTCCAATGCATTTCTATTCCTAAAAACCCGGTCATTTTTTTTAAAAGCAGAAATATCAAAAAAAGACTCACTTTTTTTTACCGTCAGTAAACTACAATCATATTTATTTCGTTGTAGTAACTTGGAACGGGCATTGCTATAATTACACTTCAATTTGTTATGGAATGAGTACTAATAAATTCATGTTTGCAACGGGGATCGAAAATAGTTACCCTACCATTACTTTACCCGATGGGAAGATCAAGAGGATTGATGAAATGGAAAAAACCGGACATTACAAATATTGGAAAGATGATTTCAGGCTGGTAAAAGAAATGGGAATTGAACATTTGCGTTATGGCACACCATACTATAGTGTACACCAGGGGCCAGGAAAATATGACTGGAGTTTTAGTGATGAGGTGTTTAATGAAATGAAAACACTGGGTATTATTCCGCTCGTTGATCTTTGCCATTTTGGAGTGCCTGACTGGATTGGAAATTTTCAAAACCCCGAATGGCCATTTCATTTTGCCGAATATGCTGAAGCTTTTGCAAAAAGATATCCTTACCTGCAATTTTACACGCCTATCAATGAAATATTTATTGCTGCAATGTTCAGCGGCCAGTATGGTTGGTGGAATGAATGCAAGAGTGATGAACGCTCCTTTGTTACGGCATTAAAAAATTTGTGTAAAGCCAATATCCTCGCTTCAGAAGCGATCATAAAAATTCAACCGGAAACATATTTTATACAAAGTGAATCGTCAGAATATTTTCACGCCGAAGACCCCAGCTGCCAGGCACAATGTGATTTTCTAAATCAAAAAAGATTTCTTTCTCTCGACCTTGTTTATGGTCATTCTGTAGATGTAACCACCTACAAATATTTAATAGAGAATGGAATGACTGATGAAGAATATATGTGGTTCCATCATAACCAGATGAAGGAAAAAAGCAGGTGCATCATGGGTAATGATTATTACATAACCAATGAACACATGGTGCATCCGGATGGGAGTACAAGTCCGGCAGGTGAAATATTTGGCTACTACGTGATAACACACCAATATTTTCGGCGTTACAAAATGCCAGTGATGCATACAGAAACAAATATCTCGGAGCCCTTTTCTGTTCACTGGCTGAGAAAGCAATGGGCCAATGTATATCGCTTAAAACAAGACGGGGTACCGATCGTAGGGTTTACGTGGTACAGTCTTATTGACCAGGTTGATTGGGACAGCGCATTACGAAATGATGATGGAGTGGTAAATTCCCTGGGTCTTTACGACCTTGAAAGAAATATTCGCCAGGTTGGGGTAGAATATAAAAACCTTATTACACAGTGGCAGGATGTAATTGCCAGGGAAAGTTTTGGCGTACACATTTTTTAATCATCATACTAATTCGATCAATGTTATTTCGGGCAATATGCCAACCCTGCCCGGGTATCCAATAAAACCATAACCGGGGTTTACATATAATTTTTGTTTGCCTGATTCATATAATCCATCCCATTGCTTATAAATATACTGAACCGGGCTCCATTTAAATCCCGGCAGCTCAATACCAAATTGCATCCCATGCGTATGGCCACTTAGTGTGAGATCTACATCCGGGTATTGTGGTCTTACCTGCGCATCCCAATGGCTTGGATCATGGCTCATCAAAATTTTGAAGGGATAATTTTCTGTGCCTGCATAGGCTTTATCCATCTTACCATATTTTGGAAACCTGGCTTTGTTGCTCCAGTTCTCAATTCCTAGTAAGGCAATCTGTTCACCATTTTTTTCCAGCACCACGTGCTCGTTCATTAAAAGTTTCCAGCCAAGATCAGCATGAACTTTTGCAAGATTTATTAAATTCTGTTGCTTACTTATACCATCAATAGGCCATTTTACATAGTCGCCATAATCGTGGTTACCAAATGTAGAATATACGCCCATAGGTGCTTTAACCATAGAAAATATATCCATATACTCCCGCATTTCCGTGGCTTTATCATTCACCAGGTCACCCGTAAATAATATGATATCCGCTTTTTCATCCAATATTTTTTGAATGCCTCTTAATACAGCGGATTTATTAGTGAAGCTGCCGGAATGTACATCACTGAAATGCAAGATTTTTAGGCCTTTAAATGATGCCGGCAAATTATCGAAGGCAAGTTTTATTCTTTTTACCTGGTAATTATATTTGTTTCCGAAACCATATACAAGGCTGCCAAACAAAGCTCCTCCTGCTGCCAATCCCAGCCAGGTTAAAAAAGCAGAACGGCTAATACCATCGGCATTTATTTGCTCGCCCTCCGTATCCCTGAATAATAGTTTACCTGCCAGCCATTGAATTAATCTGCGAAGATCATCAACAACAAAGAAGACTATGGATATTAATTTTGCAAAAAACAAACCAACAACCGTGGCAAACAAATAGGTTCTCATTTTTTTAGGCAATACATCCGGCCCCGTAAAAACAAATAATAAAAATCCTAAAACAGCCAGGATCGATATTACCCAGTAAATAGAATATACAATGGTTTTTGTTTTTGGAGAAGCAGAATTGCAAACCGCTTTTATTGCCTGGAACACATATGTGTCGAGCAATAACATGATCGCAACAATTATTAAAGCACCTAAAGGAGTACGCATATTTATCTTAAAGTTTCTAGAAAATTATAAATTGATCCAGTTGCTGGTTTATAGCCTGCAAAGTAC
Organism: Chitinophagaceae bacterium; assembly: GCA_013694745.1. Lineage (GTDB taxonomy): Bacteria > Bacteroidota > Bacteroidia > Chitinophagales > Chitinophagaceae > Ginsengibacter. Next base: position 2,631 of record JACDBU010000182.1, on the reverse strand, counting down.
TTTCATTTTCAATACTGCCGGTTTTACCAAGCACCTGGTCAACTGTTGAAATGGGTAATTTATTTGGATGCACCACTACGTTCATATGATGTAATGAACCGGTAATGTGATCCATACCGCGCAAATTTCCTGCCCGCCCGGTTGAAACACCGGTAAGCAAAGCTTTCTTCCACCACCAAACTTTTTTTACATCACTAATATCTATCATTGCCTTTAAAACCCCTGGAAATGATCCGTTGTATTCCGGAATTATAAAAATGAATTTTTGAGATGGTATCAGTGTGTCTGTTTCTATTTTGCTATAGGCGCTATTTTTATTGAGCAGGTCGAGGCCTATCAGCGTCAATACCTTTGCTTCAATATTTTTTATTTTAAGAATGCGTTGGTATTCGCTGGCTATCTTTTCGGTATGACTGCCCACACGGTTTGTTGCTGAAATAATTGTATATACCTGCATTTGTTTGCCGTCTTTTCTTTTCCCTGAATTAAAAGTATGATTTGTTAGAAGTTAGGGGGTAAAATAACTGATTATAAAAGTAAATATTCTCTAATATTATACCTAATAGTTAAATTTGCCAACCTGTCATTAAAAAAATATTGTGCGATGAAGACCGGGATACCTGCTCAATACATCTTATAATACTTTATTATGGATTTTACATATTATGGGCATGCGTGTTTTGAGGTAAAAGTCAATGGGAAAAAATTATTATTCGATCCCTTCATAACACCCAATCCCCTGGCTGCACAAATTGATGTCAATGCCATAAGGCCTGATTATATTTTGATTACCCATGCACACAGCGATCATATTGCTGATGCAATAACCATAGAAAACAATTCGGGGGCAACCATTATTGCGCCATATGAAATTTGCAACTGGCTCCAAAAACAGGGCATAAAAAAATTTCATCCCTTAGGAATTGGCGGCAAAAAAGAATTTGATTTCGGTACCGTAAAAATGGTGGTTGCCCATCACTCAAGCGGTTTCCAGGACGGGGCATATGGTGGCAGTTCGTCAGGGTTTGTAATAACATCGACGGAAGCAAATTTTTATTACAGCGGTGATACTGCGCTTACACTTGATATGCAACTGATACCTAAATATGCTAAAATGGATTTTGTTGTGCTACCGATAGGCGACAATTTTACTATGGATTATAAAGATGCTTTTAGTGCAGCAGAAATGACCGGTTGCAAAAAAGTTGTAGGTGTTCATTACAATACATTTGATTATATAAAAATTGATACAGAAAAAGCATCAAAATATTTTACTGATAACGGCATCGCATTATTGTTGCCGGCAATCGGTGAAACAATAAATGTGTGAGACTTTTAATGTGGTTTATGAATAGAAATAAGGATAAATAAAAAGTACAATTTTCAGGTAGATAATATGGCAAAAATAATAGGGATAGCAAATCAAAAAGGCGGGGTTGGAAAAACCACAACGGCAATAAATCTCGCGGCAAGTCTGGCAGTGCTGGAATTTAAAACATTGCTGGTAGATGCGGATCCGCAGGCCAACAGCACTACTGGTGTGGGCTTTGACCTGCATAATATATCTACGGGCTTATACGATTGCATGGTGAATTCTGTTCCTGCAAAAGATGTTATTTTAAAAACAGAAATTCCATACCTCGACCTGATGCCCTCTCATATAGACCTGGTAGGAGCTGAAATTGAAATGATCAATTATCCTAACAGGGAAAGTGTTTTGAAAAATATTTTAGAAGAGATAAGGGATCAATACCAGTTCATCATAATAGATTGCTCACCTTCTTTAGGATTGATAACTGTGAATGCACTAACGGCCGCGGATAGTGTTGTGGTGCCGGTACAGGCAGAATTTTTTGCGCTTGAAGGATTGGGGAAATTATTGAATACCATAAAAATAGTTCAGAACCGCCTTAATACTGAACTAAAAATTGAAGGCTTACTGATGACGATGTACGATGGCAGGTTGCGTTTATGCAACCAGGTTGTTAATGAAGTGCGCAGGCATTTCGAGGACCTTGTATTTTCAAGCATTATTCATCGCAATACAAAATTAAGCGAAGCACCGAGTTTTGGTAAACCCGCAATTTTATACGATGCAGACAGCAAGGGTGCCATAAATTATTTGAACCTTGCTAAGGAAATATTGCAAAAGAATAATTTAACTAAGATCACTAAAAAGGAGAGGGTGTTGGAGTAGAGAGAGGGCAATGGGCAATGGGCAATAGGCAATTGGCAATAGTCAATTGGCAATAGGCGAGTAGCAAGTGGCAAGTAGCGAGGCGGAAATTGATTGAAAGAAGAAATAAAATTATAAATTAAAATGGCTGTTCAAAATAAAAGAGATGCGTTGGGAAAAGGGATCCGTTCGCTGCTTCAAAATATTGATGCAGATCTTAAAACAACAGAAGGTTCATTGAAAAATGAAGTGGTGGAAAAAATAAGTGGTGGAATGCGGATACCTGTTGAACTGGTTGAAATGAATCCCAAACAACCCCGCCGCGATTTTGAAGAAGTAGCATTGAGTGAGCTGGCAGCGTCCATTAAAATTCACGATATCATTCAGCCGTTAACGGTTACAAAATTAACCAATGGCAAATACAGGATCATTGCGGGCGAGAGAAGATTCAGGGC
>JACDBU010000146.1 GCA_013694745.1 Chitinophagaceae bacterium | reverse complement strand
ATTGTGCTTCATCAAATTTCTAAGATAGAAATATTCTAATTTTCTTAGTTGGCATAATAATATTTACTTTCGGTAAATAAATATTTCCTGTGCAATTTCTGAAAAATTTTCTCAATATAAAATCTGATAAGGAGTTTAAGAAACAGCTTCACAATGTATTAGGTTTTGTTCCCAACAAACTTATTTTATATAAAACAGCGCTTAGTCATCGTTCCGTTAGGGAAGGCGCTGATGAGAACAATGAACGGCTTGAATTTTTAGGAGATGCAGTACTGAGTTCAATTGTAGGTCATTTTCTTTTTATGCGTTACCCCTATAAAGATGAAGGTTTTTTAACGGAGATGAGAAGTAAAATGGTAAACCGTAATAAATTAAATGACATTGCCTTAAAGATGGGTTTAAAAAAAATAACTTTCTATAATAAATACGACAGCTCACTCAAGATCTCGCAAATATTTGGCAATACTTTAGAGGCAATAATTGGTGCTGTTTATCTTGATAAAGGTTATAAGAAAACACAATACTGGGTTACAATGCATATCATAACCCCCCATCTTTTTATGGATGATCTCGAAAATCTTGATATCAATCAAAAAAATAAATTATATGGATGGGCAAACAAGAATGGGAAAAATCTTGAGTTTGAAACCCTTGATGAAACGATAGATAATGGCCGGAGACTATTCACCATTGGTGCAATGGTAGATGGAGAATTGATTGCCGAAGCAAAAGCATTTAATAAAAAAGATGCCAGCCAGGTTGCCGCGCAGATCGCTGTTGAGAAGCTGGGGATTTGAATTCAATCTCAGTTTCTGGTTTCTTGTTTGATCAACAAAATTTATTGGAATTACGCGGAGAAATAATGAACTTTTAAATTTAATAAACCCAACAAGAAATAAGAAACTAGAAACGGAACGTATGCAATTTGGAATATTAGGAAGTGGTAGCTGGGCCACCGCATTAGCAAAAATATTAACAGATAATAAAAAACCCGTTAACTGGTGGTTCCGCAGCCAGTCTGCCATTGATCATATTATTAGCCGCCATCACAATCCCCAGTATTTAAGTACAGTTTATTTTGATACGTCATTGCTAACGCTTACTACCAGTGTTTCTGAAGTTATCAAATCATCAGACTGCATTATAATTGCCATCCCATCTGCTTACGTACATGATGCATTAAGCGGCCTGGACAAAAACATTTTCGAAGGTAAAAAGATCATATCTGCCATAAAGGGAATTTTACCGGAACAAAATTTATTGCTGAACGATTATTTAAACAGGGAATACAATGTTGAATTGAAAAATTATTTTGCTGTCCTGGGTCCATGCCACGCCGAGGAAGTTGCGTCTGAAAAATTATCTTATTTAACCTTCTCCGGCATTGACCAAAAAACAACGCATAGTATTGCCGTTAACTTTAAAACAGATTATTTAAATACCATTGAGAACTATGATATTTATGGAGTTCAGTTTGCCGCCATCCTTAAAAATATTTATGCATTAGGCGCGGGTATTGCGCATGGGCTTGATTATGGCGATAATTTTTTAAGCGTACTCATTGCCAACAGCGCTGATGAAATGGCGTCGTTTTTACGAAAGGCCGGGATAAAAAATATAGAGGTAGGAACGATTGACCATAAACTTCCGCATACAAAAAATGATACCCGTAAAACAACCAATTATGCGGCATCAGTATACCTTGGGGATCTGCTGGTAACCTGCTATTCATTGTACAGCCGCAATCGCACATTTGGAAATATGATCGGAAAAGGGTACTCGGTAAAAGCCGCGCAACTGGAAATGAATATGGTGGCTGAAGGCTATAATGCCAGCAAGTGCATGCATGTAGTAAATGAAAATATTCATGCAGAAATGCCTATTGCGGAAACCATTTATCAAATTTTGTGGAAGAACCTGGCGGCGGCGGAAGGCCTGCGCCAGATAGAAGAGACATTGGTATGAATTCAGTATATTTGTATTGCAATGATGCCGCTCACTTACCATATTTACGGACCGTCAACCATGTTGATTTTACTTGCAATAGTTATTACCGGTAGCATTATAAAATACTTAAGATCAAAGATCATTAATCATTGATCATTGATCATTGATCCTATACAAAAAAAAGAGCTGCAGCAATTCCATCCGCAAAAAGTTTTCCTTCTGTTGTTAAATTTAGCCTGTTAGGTATATTAGGAAAATCTTCGGGATCAAGCAACTGTTTATTTTGAATAAATTTAAATGCTTCCTCCTTTATTTGCCTGCTTTTATCTTCTCCAAATTTTATAGTAACGTAATCCAGGTCCAGTCCTTCAATGGTTCTCAGAGAGGTCATTATGTATTCATTCAGTTGCATGGTTTCTGTAAGAACTTCTTCTTCAAACGGGATAATATTTTTTTGAAGCGATTGAATATATAAGGCATTGTTGCTGATATTCCATTTTCGCTTGTTGCCAAAAAAAGAATGGGCAGAAGGCCCGATGCCTGCATAATATTTTCCCTGCCAGTAGCTGGAATTATGCCTGCTGCGAAAACCTGGTTTTGCAAAATTCGATATCTCGTAATGCTCATACCCGTTTTTTTCCAACATGTGAATCAACATCAAAAATTGTGAGGCTTGTTTTTCAGGATCTACGGGCGCAAGTTTTTTTAGTCCGATCATTTTATGCAGCGCAGTATTCGGTTCTACTGTTAAAGCATAACAGGAAAGGTGTGGAACATCAAGGTCAATAACGGATTGTATATTTTTTTCCCAGTCATCATCGTTGAGCGTAGGTGTTCCATAAATAAAATCAACTGAAAAATTTGTGAATCCTGCTTTTTTTATAAGCCCAATGGAATCCATTGCCTGCTTTGCATTGTGGGCCCTGTTCATCCAAAGTAGATCACTATCATAAAATGATTGAATGCCCAGGCTCAACCGGTTGATACCCGCGCTTTTCCAGTCTTTTAATTTCATTGCATCAATATCATCGGGGTTTGCCTCCAGTGTTATTTCTGCAGCCGGCTCAAGAACAAAATTTTGTTTAAGCGCACCGAGTAAGGCATCAATGTCATCTGCAGATAACAAACTGGGTGTACCTCCTCCAAAATAAATGGTCTCTACATTTTCAGGGATGGAAACAACAGATGACAGGTTATCCTGGTATGATAGTAAGCTCGTGAGTTTTATCTCATTGATCATTGCCTCTATCATTTCCCTTTTTTGTTTCAGAGAAGTGGAAAAATGAAAATTACAATAATGGCAAGCCTGCCTGCAAAAAGGAATATGAATATAAATACCTGGCAAGATTTAAGATTTCAGATTTTATCAGCACCACTTTAAAACCTATATTTTTGTGGTTAGCTTTAATGAAAACAGCACATTATAAAAATAAACGAATAATTATTTGCGCAGTAATCACCGTATTACTTTGTTCATTTTCAAATACTGTTTTTCCACAAAATAATTATCATCTTATCATACAAATGGCCGACAAAGATACCGCTAACAAAACAGTAACGGCATCACAAAAAAATTTATTACAAACCTCTTTTTTAAACCAGCAATCATGCATCGAGTATATTACCAGGATACCTACAATACTTGCTGGTAAGGGCTATCCGGCGGCCTCTGTTGATTCTTTCTTTTACGATTCTGCTGCTGCACACATTTTTTTATACACCGGAAAACAATATCACTGGGTACAGGTTAATACAAATGGAATCCAAAAAGAAATACTGGAAGAAGCCGGGTGGTTCCAAATGCAAAAACACAACAGCAATCTTGATTTTGCGCAATTGCAAAGCGTACAGAATAAGATGTTGACTTATTATGAGCGAAATGGTTATCCATTTGCATCCGTGCATTTAGACAGTGTGCAAATAGAAGAGGATGTAATTCATGCAACTTTAAAAACAGACCGGGGTCCACTTTATCACATTGACAGTATTCATGTTTATGGCAAAGAAAAAATTAAAAATAATTTTCTTCAAAAATACCTGTCGATCGAAAATGGCAGTTTATACAGAGCCGACAAACTGGAAAATATCAGTCACCGCTTAACAGAATTGCCGTTTCTGCAGGAGCAGCAACATTGGGATCTGAGCATGCTTGGCACAGGTTCAGTATTGAATTTATACCTTCAGCCAAAACGCAGCAGTGAAATAAATGTGCTCATCGGATTTTTACCGGGTACTTCACAAGTCACGAAACCGCGCTTAACCGGGGATGTAAATCTCAATCTTAAAAATGCCCTGGGCAGTGGGGAAAGCATTCTTTTGAACTGGCAAAAGCTGCAACAAAATTCTCCCCGTTTGGATATTGGTTACCAGCAACCTTATATTTTTCATTCGCCGTTTGGAGTTGCTTTTAACTTCGATTTGCTAAAAAGAGACTCTGCCTACCTGCAGCTGAATTTTAACCTGGGGTTGCAATATACTTTATCAGCCAATCAATCCGGAACAGTGTTTTTTCAAAACCAGCGCACCTATCTTTTACAGGGTGGTTATGATACCAACCAGATAAGAATAACGAAACTTTTACCCGATAACATTGATGTAAATTCCAGTAACATTGGCGTTAGTTATGATTGGATTAACACCAATTACAGGTTGAATCCGCGTAAAGGAAATGAATTGAACATCACGGGAACTGCAGGTTTAAAAAAAATTACAAAAAATAATGACATTGTAAATTTGAAAGATCCATCAAACCCAACATTTGTTTTTTCATCTTTATACGATTCTTTAAAGCTTAATTCTTACCAGTTACGTTTCCTTTTCAATGTGGCTCATTATTTTGCTGCCGGTAAAAAAAGTACTGTTAAAACATCCCTACGTTCCGGATTGTTTTACAGTCAGAATATTTTTAGAAATGAATTATTTAGAATAGGTGGATATAAATTATTAAGAGGGTTTGATGAAGAAAGCATTTATGCAACACAATATGCGGTATTCACAGCCGAATACCGCTACTTTACAGGAATAAATTCATTCCTGTTTGTGTTTACTGATGATGCAGTAACCAAAACCAATTACCAGTTTACCCGTTTCAGTAATAGTTTTATAAGTGCGGGGGTGGGTTTAAGTTTTGAAACTAAGGTAGGATTATTAAATGTTAGTTATGCGGTGGGAAAACGAAATGATGTGAAATTCGATATTCGCGAATCCTCCAAGATCCATTTTGGTTATGTAAATTATTTTTGATCGAATGAGAAGATTTTTTTTAATAGCGAGTATTTTGTGTTTTAGTACCAGCCTGTTTTGTAATGCCCAGTTAAAAAAAGATACGCTTTCGGCAGCTATCCCAATACACCAGGATACAATTAAATATTTGAACGGCAAAAACAGATGGGATGATTTTATTTTACACAATACGCTGATAAACCATTCAACTGCGGAACCGGTTACAGAATATAAAATTAATCATAAAAAAAAGGAAGTTCTTTTTTACCTGCTTTGTTCTATTGTGTTGCTTATGGGACTTTTAAAAATTTTTTATACACGCTACTTCAATAATATTTTTCGTGTATTCTTCAATTCATCCCTGCGCCAGAATCAACTTACCGACCAGTTATTACAGGCCCGTCTCCCCTCCTTAATTTTTAATTTATTTTTTATCATAACGGGGGGTTTGTATGCGTGGCTGATATTAAATAATTCTGTAACATTTAAGAATACCAACAACTACTTTATTTTATTTTTGTGCATCACAATACTGGCAGTCATTTATACAGGAAAATTTATCTCGCTAAAATTTATTGGATGGCTCACCGGGTTAAAGATGCCGTCAGATACATACATCTTTGTAATATTTCTTATTAATAAAATTGAAGGGATAATCCTGTTGCCGGTTGTTATCTTACTGGCTTTTGCATCACCTGTGTGGGTTAATATCATTTCCATTGTATCATTTTGTATATTAGGACTCCTTTTTTTACTACGTTATGTACGATCTTACAGTTTATTACAACACCAGTTCAAATTTGACCGTTTTCACTTTCTTTTGTACATTTTAGCCCTGGAAATTATTCCTATCGCAATTATTTGTAAATATTTGAGCAAATTCATTACCTGAGCCCTTTAAAATCAGCGTTATATTCCATTAAATAGACGTACTTTTGCGAAAGCGTTGAAACTTGCTTATGGTTAAAAACACTTCACAGGATAGTAAGCCTGCCAAACAGGCTCAAAAAATACTAATCACACAAGCCCGGCCAGAAAATGAGAAGTCTCCATATTTTGAGATGGCTCGTAAGTTCAAGGTTAATCTTGATTTCCATCCGTTTATAAGAGTTGAAGGTATTCCTGCCAAAGAATTCAGAAAACAGAAAATAGAAATTCCGGGTTATTCGGCTGTGATCTTCACCAGCAGGAATGCGATAGATCATTTTTTTCGCACCTGCGAGGAAATGAAAATAACCGTTTCGCAGCATACCAAATATTTTTGTATTACTGAAGCGGTTGCATTATATCTTCAAAAATTTATTTTATATCGTAAGCGGAAAGTGTTTTATGGCGCTGATGGAACCAATAAGAGCCTGTTCGATGTAATTAATAAACATAAGGAACATGAGCGATTTTTATATCCCTGTTCAGAATCATTCGATAATGAAATTACCAACTGGCTAAAATCTAATAATTGCGGGTATGCTACACCGGTACTTTATAAAATAATCAGCAATGATGTAAAAGAGATTATCACTAAAAATCAATATGATATCATTTGTTTTTTTACACCAGGCGGTGTAAAAAGCTTTGTAGAAAACTTTCCTAAATACAAACAAAACGGCACGACTATCGGGGCTTTTGGAGACAATACATTTAAAGCAGCTGCAGCAGCCGGTTTAAAGCTTGATATTAAAGCGCCGCAGCCTAAAATGCCAAACATGGTGTCGGCTCTTGAAAACTTTCTTACCGAATCAAGGAAAAAATAACCTGTATCTGGTTACAGTTTAATAAATCTTCCTTCCACAGTTTCTGTATTCATTTTTAATTTAATAAAATAATTGCCTTTCGATAATTTACTGATATCTACATTGAATGTATTATCACCATTTATTATATTTTGAACCTGCCCGCTAACCTGTTTGCCCGCTGCGTCAGTCATTGACAGCATTGCATTGCCTGTAAATTCCGAACTAACATAAAGTTTTATTGTTGATACTGCCGGGTTAGGATAAACAGAAATATTTAACAAGGAATTATTTTTTACACTTTTTATATCACTGTATTTATAATTACCATCGCGGTCTACAATTTTAAGACGATAATAATTTATACCACCCATTGGTTTCGAATCTGTAAAATGATAATTGTGTAAATTATTGCTGTTACCATTGGCACTAACTTCTCCAATTGGAACAAATAAACTGCCATCAGTACTATGTTCAACACTAAATACGGAAGTATTGAACTCCTGCAAGGTGCTCCAGTTCAATTCATTTACCTGTCCATTTTTATTAACAACGAAATTGCTGAGGACAACAGGTAAAGCCGCAGACGTGAATTGTGGCGCTATCAGCAACCTGTAAGGAAGGTTTGTGCTGGCAGCAAAATCCGTCCAAATTGTTCCACCTATTGGATTCATATAATAAAAAACATTAGTTCTTATCGGGCTTTCGATTTCATACCCAAGTTGAAAAATAGTGGTTGATGTTTGTCGCACACCTACATAAAAATCTGAAGAAATATTAACAAGAGGAGAAATTGTAACTGAGTTATCTCCTGTGGCAGATATAATTGTTGGAGAGGTGTATAAATTAGTGCCAGGAGTACCGCCAGCACCGGTAGCATCCCAAATGGTTATTTGAAATGGTTGTCCGCCGGATACAAAATTTACATTTACCTTGTTAATGGATATGAGTGTATTGTCCTGAAATTTTGCCAGGAGATCGCCCGTACTACCTGTAAATCCAATACCGCCGCTTGGCGTTGTACCATATGCATAATTATAAACATTATTGGTGATAAGCTGCGGTACGGTTTTAGAATTATTAGGAATGTAATTATCTGCAGGTAAAGAAACCGTTACATGATCCAGGCCGGTTGAAATTGGGCTGAACGGTGCAAAACTAACGTTCACGCTGGTTCCGGGAGATAGAGATGCTATCACTTTATTATCTGAGAAATTATTTGCACCAGTAATATTCAACGTAACATTTAAATTCGTAAGTGTATTATCACCTGAGTTACGGATATTGGCAACGATAACATGAGGTGTTGCTTCTGGAATTGGCAATTGACCCAAAGTGTAAATTTCGTCAACTGCAGCGTCCGTTGTCAGCGTATAACCCAGCCTCGTTGCAGGCCTAAATGCGGATAATGACGTTAGTGTTACAGGCAGTGCAACATTTGAAGAAGCATTCCACAGGCTGTTTGCCACTGTATTATTGCAATAAGCAGAATTGGCTACACTGGCCAGCGGATTCGATGGATTCTCATATTGAAATGCGATATACAAACCTCCTCCTGTGTATGTAAAAGGTAAACCTCCTGAAAATGGGATATTAAAAAAACCTGTTGCTGCAGGTATTGTGATGGAAGAATTACTCACAGTTATCATAGATGTTGTATCTGCTGCCCAATTATTAGTCTTCATAAAACTAGCATCTGTTGTATTTTGCATAAAAACCTTTAAATTTCCTGTAGTAGGTATGTCCTGTGCTGAAAAATAATTAAATCCTATAAGATTTATTGCAATGCCAACCGGTAAGCCTGATGCAGCAAGTTCTGATGCACTTATAAAATACACCGTTCTTTCATAACGCATCGATCCTTGCGGGGCACGGGACACGGTTGAGTGTGCGCCATTATCCGGCAAGGCATATGTATTAGCGAGTATAGAACCTGGCCTCTGGGAATTTAGATTCCCGGAAATTACGGGGCCGGATTTAACCGGAATATTTTGGGCAGATAAATAAGGAGAAGCAAAAAAAACCAACATTATTAAGGGGTAAACAAATTTTTTCATACAAAAGAATTTTAAAGAAAGTATGTTTCACATATAATGCCACACTCATCATATTGTAAATGTTTATTTTTTTTTTACACCTATATAAAAAAACCCGGGTCAACAAACCCGGGTTAAATATATGAAGATTTGATAGTTTATTGTTTTACAAAACGTATTGTACTTGTTGTATTATCTGGTGTATAGCTGCTAAGCTGGTAGGTACCCGAAGCTAAATTGTCAACATTAATATTGATGGTCTTAGACCCAGCCTCAACAATTTGGGAAAGTTTCTGTACTACTTTGCCCTGGGCATTGGTTATTACAATATCAAGTTTTGTTTTTTGAGCAGCAGAAACACTCAGTACTACAGAACCTTTATTGATAAGGGTTGGCGTTAATCCCACAATTGTAAATCCTTTGTCTTTATTAATGATCGCAACCACTAAAGAATACGAGAATTTTCCATCAAGATCAGTGCTTTTAAGACGATAATAATTTATACCTGGGAGTGGGCTATTATCATTGATACTAAAGGGCTGTGCACACCTTGCCTGTGTTGCAGAAAAACCGGTTATGGTTGAGAAATTCCTGCCATCGGTACTGCGTTCTATATCAAATTTTATTGAAGTGGAACTGCAATTGGCTTTCCAGTTAAGTATGTTTGCATTACCCTGCTTACTGCCTTTAAAGAATTCAACGGTTACGGGTAATACTGTTGATGAAATAAATTCCCATCCAAAATTTGCCGGTGGTGTTCCGCCAAAATTATTCTCCGTACCTATGGGGTTACTTACAAAAAAAGCGCCATTAGCAGTAGTTATGAAATAGGTATCAGAACTTGTTCCAATATCTATAGGATCAAAAAGTAGCTGGCCCAATTCATTTAACTGAGCAGCCGTGGCACCTGTTACGCCCGCATTGTTATCAAAAGTTATTCCCGCCCATATCGCATTTGTTGTAATTAAAAAAGTGTCAATAGCAGTAAATAAATTTGCACTATTGGCAGGAAATGTGATGGCATTAAAGCTAACTCCTGTGATGAGGGTACCTGGCCCCCCACCTGCACCATCATTCTTGTAAAATCGTACTCTCGGCCTGGCAGAAATGGCAACCGTTGGGTCAAAATTTACTACAGAAAAAACAAATTTACTTACTAAATAGGGCGGGGTTTGGATAAAGCCCAAACTATCTGCAACCAAACGCGTTATTGTATTTGCTGCATTAGCCGGGTCAATAGCTGCACCACCGTTTATAAATGCCTGACCTGTAAAAGAGGTTATGTTGGAATACAAAGCATTTGCACCTACAACGGTGGTGCCAGTCGCTTTACTTATCGGTGTGCTTTTAATAAGGATTAGCTTACCGCCCGGATGATCTGTTCCCTGGGAAAAAGATGAAAGACTGATAAGGAGGACAATGCATCCTGAAAAAAAAGATCTCATCCCGAAATTGAATGAAAAATTTTGAGTAAGTAATTTTAATTTCATGTAGTAGGGGTGTTTAAATTTGAGTGGCGAATTTACGGGTTAATAGTTTATAAACGGGTGCCTGAATCGCCTTTTATCCACACTATAAATTTTTTCAAAACCCCGCACTTGTATATTTGTTTTTTACATGAATTCATATTTATATTTTTTATAATGAATAAAAAAGGGAATGCACTTATTAATGAAACCAGTCCTTATCTTTTACAACATGCGCACAATCCTGTAAACTGGTATCCCTGGAATGAAATTGCTTTATCAAAAGCAAAAGAAGAAGACAAACCCATCCTCATAAGCATTGGCTATTCTGCCTGCCACTGGTGCCATGTGATGGAGAGAGAAAGTTTTGAGGATGAAGCAACCGCGAAGATCATGAACGATAATTTTATCTGCATAAAAATTGATCGTGAAGAGCGGCCAGACCTTGACCAGATCTACATGGAAGCCGTACAGGTTATATCCGGCAGCGGCGGCTGGCCTTTGAATGTATTCCTTACTCCTGACCGGAAACCTTTTTATGGCGGCACTTATTTTCCCCCGGTTAAAGCTTTCAACCGGGCTTCATGGAAAGATGTGCTGCTTGGAATAAAACAGCTTTTTACAGAAAAAAGAGAGCAGGTTGAAGCTCAGGCAGAAGAACTCACCACGCATATAATGAACTCTAACGGTATAGCACAAACGAAAAATTCACGCATCGATTTTACAACCGAAATCTTTACCCGGCAGCAAAGTGATCTCATCTTTGAAAATATTATGAAACAGGCAGATACAAGGTGGGGTGGTTTTGGACATGCTCCAAAGTTTCCGCAAACCGGTACCATACAATATTTGTTGCGCTATTATCATTTTACAAAAAACGAAACCGCGCTTAAACAAGCCTGCCTAAGCCTTGATAAAATGATCGATGGCGGATTGTATGACCATCTTTCGGGGGGATTTGCCAGGTATTCAACAGATGAACAATGGCTGGTACCACATTTCGAAAAAATGCTTTACGATAATGCACTTATTATTTCAGCATTATGTGATGCATACCAGCTTACTAAAAACATCCGCTACAAAAAGATAGTTGAACAAACTATCGGATTTTTACAAAATGAATTGATGTTTAAGGAAACTGGCAAGGTAAACAACCCTGCATTTTACGCGGCTTTGGATGCTGATAGTGAAGGTATTGAAGGCAAATATTATGTATGGGGCTTTAAAGAGATCGCTGAAATTTTAAAAGAAGATGCGCTTATCTTCTGCCAATTTTACGGCATAACGGAAAGTGGAAACTGGAAAGAAGGTCCTTCAGAAAACGAGCCCGCAAATATTCTTTATATACCGGTAGCGCATACGGAATTTGCACATAGCAAAAATATCAGTGAAGACAATCTCCAAAAGACACTTGATCGTGGCAGGGAAAGACTTTTGAAAGAAAGAAATAAAAAAATAAGGCCGGGTCTGGATGATAAAATTATATTGGGCTGGAATGCATTGATGAATATAGCCCTGAGCAAGGCTGCAGCTGCATTTGATAATCCATATTATAGAGAACTGGCAATTGGCCATTTAAATTTTTTATGGGAGAAATTCCAGGACAGCAACGAGGAAAATAAATTTTACCATACTTATAAAAACGGGGTGGCGAAATACCCTGCTTTTTTAGATGATTATGCATACCTGGTAAAGGCCTGTATTCATTTGCAGGAGATAACCGGCAACCAGCTTTACCTGGAACGTGCGTATAATTTAGTAGGATATATAATTCAACATTTCAGTTCAGAGGAGGGGTTTTATTTCTACACAAGAAAAGATCAGCAAGATGTTATTGTAAGAAAACAGGAAGTTTATGACAGCGCAACGCCATCAGGCAATTCGATTATGGCAGGCAACCTGAATTATCTTGGAACCATTTATGATAACAGGAATTGGAAACAAAAAGCGGTTGAAATGGTTGATGCCCTCTCTGAAGTTATTATTAAATACCCTACTTCCTTTGGAACGTGGAGTTGTTTACTAGCGGATATTTCAGCAGGAATTAATGAAATTGCCATAACCGGACCGGAAGCAGGAAAACTAAAAGATGAGTTCCTGCAACATTTTATTCCTAATAAGGTTTTGCAATCTGCTGATAGCGATATAGAAACAGGGTACCCGTTAATTTCGGGTAAAAATGATAGTAGAGAAAATACCTTTATTTATGTATGTAAGAACTTTTCCTGTAATTTACCCGTTAATACGGTGGAAAAGGCTATCAATCAGCTCTTAAAAATCTAAAATTAAACCCTTAACTTACAATAAATGACATATTAACCCGTTAATAACTATTAGTTGGAGAACTTTTCTTTACAAAAACTTTATGAATTAGTGGTTTTTTTGTAAAGACATATCACTAAAAATATTATTACATTTGTTCAATACTATCAAAGTAATCACAATGACCAATAAGTTGCTAAGTGTACTAGCTGTTATAGCTATTTTATCTGTATCTAGCTGTGGTAAATTAGGTAAATCGAAAACCACGAAAGGTTTGCCGGATGATGGCCAGGTACATGGTGTTGCCCCCGCGGAACACTACCTTTTGCCCAAACCTCCGGGCATGGTATATATACCACCAGGAACTTTTCATATGGGCCCGAGTGATGAAGATATAAACTATGCGTTTACGGCCCGCAATAAACAGGTTTCCATAAGTGGATTTTGGATGGATGCTACGGAAGTTACAAATAATCAATACCGCCAATTCACTAACTGGGTGAGGGATTCAATAGCAGGCAAATTAATGGGCTACACAAAGCAGGGTGCCGATGGTAATGAATACCTTGACTGGAAGAAAATTAAAACCATCAAGTATAATGATAAAGCAACTTACGAAAAGATCGATGCAATCATCGTTACGCCTGATAATAGGATATTTGGACAAAAAGAATTGGATGCTAACAAAATAGTTTTTCACTCCGAAACATTTGATTTTAAAGAAGCAGCCAAGCGTGAAAATGCAAATATTCCCCGTGGCAGATTTATCGTTAAAAAAGATATCCCGGTTTATCCCGATTCATTGGTTTGGGCGAGAGATTTTTCTTATTCGTACAACGAACCAATGGCTAAACAATATTACAGTCACCCGGCTTTTGGAAATTATCCGGTAGTAGGGGTTAACTGGAAACAAGCTTCGGCATATTGCGACTGGAGAACTCATTATTTGAATTCATTTCTTATAGGAAAAAAACGTTCAACAGAATCTGCTTTCCGCTTACCAACTGAAGCCCAGTGGGAATATGCTGCAAGGGGTGGCCGTTCACAAACACCTTATCCATGGGGTGGTCCTTATTTAAGAAATAAAAAAGGATGTTTGCTGGCCAACTTCAAACCCGGTCGTGGAAATTATCCTGAAGACGGTGGTTTTTATACAGTCCGTGCAGATGCTTATTGGCCCAATGATTTTGGCCTTTATAATATGGCTGGTAATGTGGCTGAGTGGACGTCATCTTATTATTATGAAGGATCTTACAACTTTCAGCATGATATGAATCCTGATGTTAGATACAATGCTAAAGACCAGGATCCGCCGCGTGAAAAACGTAAAGTAGTTAGAGGCGGAAGCTGGAAAGATGTAGGATATTTTTTACAGGTAAGCACAAGGGCTTACGAATACCAGGACACTGCAAAATCCTATATTGGTTTCCGTACGGTGATAGATTTACCACCAACAGTTAGCAAGAAAGGCAAAAAATAACTTCACTTAAAGTTCATAATTAGCGACACAATTTTCATTACCAACTTACCGCTTGTAACTTTACTACAGGCATACTATTTTATTAACCTTAATATTCAAAAATTCTAAATCGAAAAATCATGGCTCACAGAAAAAGAACATTTTTAACCCTTATCGACGTATTAGTGAGTGCAGGCGCAGCAGTTATTATTTTTGCAGCCTGGGCAAAACTAACTCACCAATCATACGCTGATAAGATGCTTACGATAGGTATGTGGACAGAAACAGCCATCTTTATGGTATATGCAGGTATTGAGTGGGTTAAACCAAAGAGACATGAAGAAGATATACAGCCCGGTGATGAAGAAGTAGTAGCAGTAGGTAATCCTGCTTTACAAACAATGGATAAAATGCTTATGGATGCTGATATTACACCAGTTAATTTAAAAAGATTGGGTGATAATTTTCAAAAGCTCGGCACTACTGTTTCTCAAATTGGTGAGGTGGGAGATGTAGTAAAATCTACAAGTGATTTTTCTGCTAAAACAAAAGAAGCAACATCTGCTATGGGCATGATGAAAGATGCTTACACCAATTCTGCAAACACTATGGTTAATTTTAATAATGCTGCTGATAGTGCAAAAGGTTTTCATGAGCAGGTTCAGGTATTAACTAAAAATTTATCATCATTGAATACCATTTACGAATTGGAATTGAATGAAAGCAATAATCACTTAAAAGTACTGAATGGCTTTTATGGTAAAATGGCCGAAGCAAGCCAGGTGATGGTCTCAACAGTTGATGATGCAGCAAGAGCAAAAGAACAAATTGGCACACTGGCAAGTAATCTTGGTAAATTAAACCAGGTTTACGGCAATATGCTAAGTGCAATGCAGGGAAGATAATTAATGTGATGACGAGGAGAAAAACAATACTGATATCGAGAATAAACCAGAAACGAACTAACTAACCAAGTAAATTTAAATTATTATGGCTTTACCCAGAGAGCCCCGGCAAAAGATGATCAACATAATGTATTTGGTGCTAACCGCCATATTAGCATTGAATGTATCAGCCGAGGTTATAAACGCATTTAAAACGGTTGACCGAAGCCTTAGAAATTCTAATGATAATCTTTCCAACTCCAATAATACTTTATACAAATCACTTTCTGATAAAGTAAACGATCCTCAAACACATGAAAAAGCTGTGTATTGGAATCAAAAAGCTGTTGAGGCGCAAAATTATTCAGCTGCTATCAATAATTATATCAACGGTTTAAAAGACCAGGTAAAAAAAGAAGCTGATCTCAAAATAAAAAATGGAGTAGAAGATTATAAAGAAGATTACCTGGAAGCCTCAACAAGGGTTTTCGAAAATAATGGTAAAGGCAAAGAATTGTATGATAGCCTGCAGAAATATATAAAAGATATGCTGGGCATCGATTCATCAATCAACACTACTTTCAAAACAAATTTTCCCGTTGATATGTCCGTCCCTCCAACTCATTCAGGAAATGAGTTCACTGGAAATATTATCCAGGACTGGACCAACAGTTATTTTCATATGACGCCAACGGTAGCGGCATTAACGATGCTAAGTAAGTTTCAGAACAATGTAAAAAATGCAGAGAACCAGGTAGTAACTTATTGTCATAACCAGGTAGGCGCAGTAAAAGTTGTTTATGATCAGTTTGCAGCATTAGTAGGACAAAGTTCTAATTATGTAATGCCGGGACAGGAAATAGAAATCACTGCGGGTGTAGGTGCATACAGCAAAGCAGCACAGCCTGATATTACTATCAATGGAGCCGGTGCATCACTTGATGCAGATGGAAGGGCTGTTTATAAATTCAATGCAAGTGGCGGTGGCGATCACAGTGTACCCGTTAACGTTACCTATACCAAACCAGACGGTACCAAAGAGACTAAATCATTTGATGTAAAATATACAGTAGGAACCCCTGGCGGTGCAGCTGTAATGGTTGATAAAATGAATGTATTTTTTATTGGCTTGCCAAACCCCGTAACCATTTCCTCAGGAACAGGATGGGATAAAACGCATGTTTCAATAAGTGGCGGAACACTAACGCCAGCTGGTGGTCCCGGTAAATATAATGTAACCGTTAGCAGCCCCGGAAAAGCAACCATCACTGTTAATGCTGATGGTAAAGCAAGCACTTATGATTTCAGGATTTTCAGGATCCCTGATCCGATCCTGAAAGTTGGTCCTAGTGCTGGTGGTCGCATACAATCTGTTATTTTCAAAAATCAACAGTTTGCAAGAGCAGACCTTGAAAATTTTTACTACGATACCAGGTTTTCTGTGATTAGTGCAACCGTGTATTTTTCAGGAGCAAACTTTGCAAGTGTGCAAACAGCAAGCATTTCAGGTGGAAGCCTGGCTGGCTTATCTGCACAATTGAGTAAATGTATTCCCGGTACTTCAGTAACTTTTGATAATGTGAAAGTGCAGGGACCAGACGGAACCGTTCGTACGATTCCCGGACCAGGATTTATCTTATACTAATGAATACGAATTATATGAAAAATGTAATGATTAAATTTTTTGTGCTGGCATTTTGCTTTGCCCTGGCAACACAGGTAACGAGTGCGCAAACCAAACGCACGGCTGTTAAGCGTACGGTAAAAAAGCGCACAACTGCCAAGCGGACCACCAATAGTAAAACAAAGGCAAACATTCATCCTGCCTCTACAGTGGATACGGTTGCCATAGATCTAAAAGTGGATAGCCTGCCAATTGAAACAGTAAAAAAATCATTACGAACTGATGATGCGATAGAAAGGAATCTTGTGAAAGACAGGACACCACTGGCTTATGAGAATTTAAGAGAAGATGATGCCGTATACAGGCAAAAGATCTGGCGCGAAATAGACATCAGGGAAAAAATGAATCTGCCATTCAGGTATTCCGCAAACGAAAATAATGGCAACCAACGTTTTATATCTATTTTATTCAAAGCCATACAGGACGGACCGGACAATGGCGGCGTAACCGTTTTTGCACCAATTGATGACCGCTTCACTACACCTATGACAGTAGGTGAAGTGGCTAAAACCATTTCCGGTGGTGCTGTATCAGTTCCCATTTATGATTCTGTTGGAGGTATAAGCCGTTATGAAACTAAAGTTGCAGAAGTAAACCTCGATTCGTTTTATATTTTCAGGATTAAAGAAGAAGTGATCTTTGATAAAGAAAGCTCACGTTTATTCTGGAGAATTTTAGGCATAGCGCCGGTTAAGAACGTTGTTACCTCTGCGGGAGTAAATTTAGGACCAACAGAATTATTCTGGGTCTACTACCCTGATATGCGACCCATATTTGCAAAGTATGAAGCGTACAATGGAAAAAATTATGGCGCAAGAATGACCTGGGAAGAATTGTTTGAAAGTAGGTTTTTTTATGGCCGCGTGATAAAAAGCACTCTCGATAACCCTTACAATCAATCCCTTTCAGAATACCAGGGTTTAAAAGATAGTAAGATCCTGCAGTTATATGAAGGAGAAAATATAAAAGACAAAATATTCAATTACGAACAGAGTTTGTGGAGTTATTAGGATAAAATGAAATGCAGAGAAGCCCCCGCTGATGCGGGGGTTTTTTTATGCCACAATCTATATAAAATACCCATTAATACGTAGCACGTGATCCCTGCATAAATTTATATTTGTAACGGTTTTTCATAGGATATTGGATTTAACAGGGGCTGGATTTTTATCCGGGCCTCTTTTTTTTCACTCTATTCATCTTCCGCCGTTACGGTTTTAGTGGTGCTAAAATATTTGATGATAATATTTGCTTTAGAATTCCCAACTTCTTTACACAGATCTTCTGTTGAAAGTTCTTTTACTTTTTTTACAGATCGGAATTTTTTCAACAGGGCATCTGCTGTTGCTTTGCCGATTCCTTTAATTTGTTCAAGCTCATTTACAAAAGTTCCGCGGCTTCTCTGGTTACGGTGAAAATTTATTCCAAACCGGTGAACCTCGTCTCTTATCCTTCTTATGAGTTTTAAACTTTCACTATCCCAGGGTAATTTAATGGACTGCTGATCGCCGGGATAAAAAATCTCTTCTTCATTTTTTGCAATGCCCACAACGGTTGTTTTACCCTGCTGGCCTAATTCATTGATGCTTTCCATAGCAGCCGATAACTGACCCTTTCCCCCATCAATTATAATAAGTTGTGGTAAACCTGTTTCTTCTGATACCAGTCGTTTATATCTTCTTAAAACCACTTCCTTCATAGTTGCAAAATCATTTATCCCTTCAACGGTTTTTACATTGAACCTGCGGTAATTATTTTTATCAGGCACCCCGTTGATAAAACATACCATTGCCGAAACCGGGTAGCTGCCCTGGAAATTGGAGTTATCAAAGCATTCAATGTGCACGGGCAATTCTCTTAATTTCAGATCATTTTGCAGTTGCTTCAATATGGTAAGTTTTTCCGTATCTGTTTTTTCTTCTAGCCTCAGCATTTTTTTCTTATTGAGATCCTCAATAAAATAATTCACGTTTTTCTCTGATAACTCAAGCAGTTTTTTCTTATCCCCTGTTTTTGGTACAGTAACTACAATTTCATCGGAAGGAAAGGTAATAACCATCGGCACAATTATCTCCATTGCTTCGCTGTTGAATGTTGATCGCAACTGTGCAATTGCGAACAACAGCACTTCTTCAGGTGTTTCATCCAGCTGTTGCTCCAGCGTGATGGTTTTGGTTGACACAACTGATCCTTCATTCACCATCAGGTAATTAACGTAGGCAATATCGCCCTCTTTTAAAATTGAAAATACATCCACATTACCCATGTGCTCATTTACCACTTTCGATTTGGCTTTATAGTGTAATAAATGATCAACTTTTTTCCGGAGGTTTTCGGCTTTTTCAAATTCCATATTTTCAGAAAGGGACTGCATTTCCTTTTTAAAGTGCTGTATAACCGGGTACAGGTTGCCTTTCATAAGATTTTTAAGCTGTGCCAGTCCTTCCGCATAATCATCGGCTGTCTGCAATCCTTCACAGGGGCCTTTACAATTTCCCAAATGGTATTCAAGGCAGATCTTGAATTTGGATTTTCGTATATTCGTATCCGTTAGGTTTAGTTTACAGGTACGCAACTGGATATTTTGTTTTATAAATTCCAGTAATTCCCTTACGCGCCCTACAGAAGTGAACGGGCCTAAATACAGCGACCCGTCATTGATCCGTGTACGCGTTAAAAATACACGGGGAAACGGTTCATTTTTGATAA
>JACDBU010000124.1 GCA_013694745.1 Chitinophagaceae bacterium | reverse complement strand
ATTGTGGCAGGCTGGAAAAAAATACAGCTGGATGAAACTACGAAATGGGTCTTACAAAGATTTTATTCCTGATCATTATGCCCTTGGTTACCTGCTCGTGGCTTATGGCAGGGAAAAATACGGTGATGATTTTTGGAAAAAAGTTACACATGATGCAGCATCTTTTAAAGGATTATTTTATCCTTTCCAGGTTGCCATAAAAAAATATACCGGCAATAATTATGTTAACTTCAGAAAGGATGCCCTTACATATTTTAAAAGTAGGTTTGCAAAAACCGGTAATGGAACAACAGCTGTTACTACTTCATCAAAAAAATTCACAGATGAAGAATACCCGGTTCTTATCGAGGATGGTTCCATACTTTTTGTAAAAAGCAGTTACAGTAAGATCCCTTCTTTTACAATACGGAATGGCCATGCGGATAGAAAAATAAAAGTAAAAGCTGCGGCGTTAGATAATTATTTTTCATACGCGAATGGCAAGGTTGTATATGCTGCCTACACGCCGGATGTAAGGTGGGGATTCCGTGATTTCAATGATATCAGGGTGCTTGATCTGTCTACTAAAAAAGATCGTTCCATTACAAATCATTCAAAATATTTTTCACCTGATATAAGCCGGGATGGGAGAACAATTGTTGCAGTACAGGTTATGCCCGGCGGACAATCTTCATTACACCTGTTTAGTGCAGAAACCGGGAAAATAATTTCCATTATACCAAATCCGGGAAAACTTTTTTATACGTACCCGAAATTTTATAAAGAAGATGAGATCGTTTCGGCGGTAAGGGATGTACAAGGAAAAATGGCGCTGGCTTTGATCAACACAAATAATGGCAAGGCCGATTTTCTTACCCCCTTTTCTTATAATGTTATTGCATTTCCTGCCGTTTTAAATGATACAATATATTATTCCGCTTCTTCGGGTGAATCAGATAATTTGTATGCCATTACTTTACCCGGCCGTAAAATATTTATGTTGCATGCTGATGAACATGCAGGATTAGGGTATTATCAACCATCAGTGAACAATACTAAACTGGTGTATACCAGTTTTTCCGCTTCAGGATATAAGCTTAATGAAACTAAAAGATTTCAAATTCAATGGATCCCGGTTGATTCTGTAAACCTGGAATCACCAACTTCAAGCTTTGGAATTACGGCCTTGAATAAAACAAATTCTAATCTTTTATATGCTGTACCAGATGCATCATCAACTGTAACAAAATACCATAAAGCCACCGGCCTGCTGCATTTTCATAGTATTGAGCCCAATTCAAATGACCCGGAATATTCACTCACGCTGGTGGGTGAAAACATTTTGAACACTTTACAATCCCAACTGGCCATTACGTACAACCGTTCGGAAAAATGGAAACGGATCGGGTTCAATACAGTTTACGGCGCATTATTTCCATACCTTTCTGCAGGGGTAGATTATACCATTGACAGGAAAGATTTTTATCATGGTAATACAGTTTTCTCGAATGAATGGGAACCATCTGCAGGCTTCAATATCCCATTGAACCTGAGCAAGGGGAAAACCCTCACCAGCTTGAATTTCGGAAGCCGCTATACCTATAACCAAAGTGATTTTAAAGGAGTATATAAAGACACGCTTGGTAAAATTTCTTACAGCTATTTAAATAATTTTTTATTTTTCAGCAATCAAACACTGAGCGCCCGGCAAAATATTTTCCCACGCTTTGCACAAACTGTAACACTCGGTTACAAAAATGCGATAACCCATTATAAAGGTTCACAATTCGTTGCTAACGGTAACGTGTACCTGCCAGGTTTTTTTAAAAATCATTCGATCATTTTAAATGCCGCTTATTTGCAGCAGGATACTACGGGGCAACTAAATTTCTCAAACGGATTTCCTTTTTCGCGTGGTTATTCATCAGTGAACCTGCACCAAATGATGAAGTGGGGAATAGATTATCATTTACCTTTATTTTATCCGGATGCGGGAGTTGGCAACATCGCTTACCTGTTGAGAATTAGAACAGCGCTTTTTTATGATGATACGGAGATAAAAGATTTTTTTACCCGCAGCATACCTTTCAATGCCACTTTCCGTTCTGCCGGAACCGAAGTTTATTTTGATACAAAATGGTGGAATGAAGCACTGGTTACATTTGGTATCCGCTACAGTTATCTACTGGATCCTGATATATTTGGCAGTACGGGAAAAAACCGGTGGGAGCTTATATTACCCGTTAACTTGTTTAAACAATAAACATTTAAAATTTATTAGCGCAAATTACAAGGTGATAAGCACATTCATTTCCCTGTTACTTTTTATTGCGTAAAAGTGTAACAATTTTACTCCTGATCAAGCATACTGTGGCATGATTTTATATAGTTTTTCACCCGTTTACTAATCACGCCAAAATAAAAATATATCATGGGGAATAACCTACATCTCAAAAGAAATAATTCGCGGAATTTTTTTACTGTTGCGCCGGGGATCTGGGGAATGAAGGACATTTTTGTGAACATTTATATGATCATGAATCCTTTTGACGGAAACTGGGTATTAGTAGACGCCGGTCTTTTTACATCGTATTCAAAAATAAAAAAAATGGCTGCCCGGTTGTTCGGTGATAACAGCCAGCCATCTGCTATAATCCTTACCCATGGCCATTTTGATCATGTAGGTTCACTGCAAAAACTGGCAGAAGAATGGAATGTGCCAGTGTATAGTCATTACCTGGAAATTCCCTATTTAACAGGTAAGTCTTCCTATCCCCCGGGAGATCCTACCGTTGGTGGCGGATTGATGTCACTGATGTCGTGGGCCTACCCGAAACATCCTATCAATATATGGAATCATATAAACATTCTGCCTGAAAATGAAACCGTACCGGGTTTGCCCGAGTGGAAATATTTTCATACCCCAGGTCATTCTCCCGGCCACATAAGTTTATTCCGTGAAGGTGATGGAGTACTTATAGCAGGTGACGCCTTAGTTACCACCAAAGCCGAATCCGCATTTTCAGTTATGTTGCAAATAAAAAAAATATCCGGTCCGCCAAAATATTTTACGCCAGACTGGGTATCCGCCAGGCAGTCTGTAAAAACCCTCATGAAACTGGAGCCAAAAACTGTAGCAAGCGGGCACGGTAAACCCATGTACGGAAAAGAAGTAAGAAAGTCATTGCATAAATTATCTGAAGATTTTTACCATCTGGCCGTTCCTGTACAGGGTAGATATATACTGGAACCAGCTGTTTCAGATGCGAGTGGTGTTATATATATTCCACCAAGCAATTTCAATAAAAAAAGAATGGTGATAAAACTTTTAAGTTTTGTTGCCGTAAGTGCTGCAGCATATGTGTTACTAAAACAAAAAAGCAAAAACAAAAGAAGGCAGGAAATTTTATCGTATGAGATATGGTAAATTAACCGGATGTATTTTATCAATTTTTAAATCCCCAAATGTTAGAGAAAGGAAATAAGGCGCCTGATTTTACTTTATTTAATTCGGGAAAGGAAAAGGTATCTCTTGCAGATTATCGTGGAAAAAATATCTTATTACTTTTTTTTCCCTTGGCTTTTACCATTGTTTGTACAAAAGAATTATGCAGTATCAGGGACAACATAAGCACTTACAACACTTTTAATGCGCAGGTAATTGGTATTTCAGTTGATTCATTATACACACTTGCCCGTTTCAAAGAAGATCAGCATCTTAATTTTCCTTTATTAAGCGACTTTAATAAATCTGTTTCAGAAATGTATGAAACACTTTACCAGGATTTTAGCTATGAAATGAAAGGCGTAAGTAAAAGGAGTGCCTTTTTAATAGATAAGAAGG
Source organism: Chitinophagaceae bacterium (assembly GCA_013694745.1). Taxonomy (GTDB): domain Bacteria; phylum Bacteroidota; class Bacteroidia; order Chitinophagales; family Chitinophagaceae; genus Ginsengibacter. The sequence continues at coordinate 6,359 of JACDBU010000124.1, read as the reverse complement.
GAATTTTACAATATGTCACCATCCTGGAAAATGCCTCGGAAATGCCTGATTTTAATGCAATACAATCTGAATTGCATCGTTTAAAAGATGATTAACCAATAATTTTTATACTTTATTGAAGATTGGTAAATTAGTTTTATATATTTTTAACATAAATATTACTAATTTTACGTAATAGACTAAATAAGCGCTGTTGAAAAAAATTTTTTACATACTTTTTTTTATTGCAGGAATTTCTTCAAAAGGCTTTACCCAGGCAAAGCAGGCAACTGCCATTGACCCTGCAGTAAAATATATAAAATTTTATCCCAATCCTGCCGTAAGTGCTATCAACTTTGAATTTCAACATGATTTTGACCGCTCCTATTCTTTCCAGATATATAATTTTATAGGCAAAAAAATTCTCGATATCCGCACGCTCAACAGCAAGCTAAACATCAATCTTACCGAATACTACCGTGGTGTTTACATTTATCAGTTGCGGGATAAATCAGGTAAGATCATAGAATCAGGAAAGTTCCAGGTCATAAAATAATCCCCTCTTTTTCGCTGTGTCAATTTGTCCAAATTTTACCATTGGCAAAATCTTTGTCTAACGTACCTTTGCCCGCCCCGGATTACATCCGTGCACCCGGGTAATCAAAATAAAATTTTATGGATGACAAAATAAATAACCCCGTTGATAATCCTGAAGCAGAAGCTGATGTGGATATACCTGAAACAGAAGATCAGAACAATACTACCGGCAATGATGAAATGGCGAGAATAATAAGTGATTCTGAAGAAATAAAAGATAAGTATATCAGGCTGGTTGCGGATTTTGATAATTACAAAAGACGCAATGCAAAAGAAAGAATGGAGCTTATTCAAACTGCCGGAAAAGATATTATAATTTCTTTATTAGAAGTTTTGGATGATTGTGACAGGGCGGAAAAACAGATCAATAATACAAAGGATATTGAACAAATAAGGGAAGGTGTACAACTGGTGTTTAATAAATTAAGATCAACCTTACATTCAAAGGGAGTTAAGCCACTGGATAGTATCAACACGAATTTCGATGTTGAAAAACATGCAGCCATAACCGAGATCGATGTGCCTAAAGATAAGAAAGGGAAAGTGGTTGATGAGATCGTTAAAGGCTATTATTTAAATGACAAGCTGATACGCTTTGCACAAGTGGTTGTTGGAAAGTAAACAATATTTCCTAAAAAGTTTTAAGCAAGATATGTGTGTGTGGTACGTGAACAAAACCACTGCATAGCTTACTTAACAACTTTTTAAAAAAAGATATTTTAATAAAAAACAAAAAATAAAAAATAAAAAATAATTCCCAAGCGGAAAATTGGTATGGCTTCAAAAAGAGATTTTTACGAAATATTGGCAGTAAGTAAATCTGCATCGGCAGAAGAAATAAAAAAAGCTTATCGCAAAGTTGCTATGCAATTTCATCCTGACCGCAACCCGGGTGATAAATCTGCCGAAGATAAATTTAAGGAAGCCGCTGAAGCTTATGAAATTTTAGGTGATGCAGATAAAAGGTCACAGTACGATCGCTTTGGTCATAATGCTTTTGCACCCGGACGAGGTGGGGGTTCGCATGGAATGAATATGGATGATATCTTCAGCCAGTTTGGAGATATTTTTGGCGAAGATATGTTCGGCGGTTTTTTTGGAGGTGGTAATGGAAGAAATCGTGGCGGCAGAAGCTCAGGTACAAGAGGGAGTAATCTGCGGGTTAAAATAAAAGTGAATTTTGAAGAAATAGCAAAAGGTGCATCAAAGACGATCAAGGTTAAAAAATATGTTTCGTGTAATACCTGTAATGGGTCGGGAGCAAAAGATAAAAACAGTATGCAAACCTGCGGAAGCTGTGGCGGAAGCGGGCAGGTAAGACGGGTGCAGAATACTTTTTTAGGCCAGATGCAAACCGTAACAACCTGCCCCACCTGTAATGGGGAAGGCAGTACGATAACAAATAAATGTACAGTTTGTAAAGGTGACGGGCGGGTTTATGGTGAAGAAACCATAACACTTGATATACCTGCAGGTGTACAGGATGGAATGCAACTGAGCATGAGTGGTAAAGGAAATATGGGTGAGCGTGGTGGTGCTCCGGGAGATCTAATAATATTAATAGAAGAAGAAGCGAATATATTCCTGCATAGGGAAGGGCTTAATGTAGCTTTCGATCTGTTCATTTCATTTCCTGATGCGGTATTTGGAATTCAAACTGAAGTGCCCACTATTGATGGGAGGGCAAAAATAAAAATACCTGCAGGTACCCAAAGTGGAAAGATATTCAGGTTGAAAGGCAAAGGTTTTCCAAGTATAAACAGTCATGAAAAAGGAGATCAGCTCATTCACATAAATGTTTGGACCCCGCAGCATGTAACGCCTGAGGAAAAACAAACACTTGAGAGAATGCAGGACAGTCAAAGCTTTCAGCCTAAGCCAGATAAGAATGATAAAACTTTTTGGGAAAAGATCAGGGAGACCTTCAATTGATTTTATAGATAATAAATTCTAAGGCCTGCATTCTTAAATCATTTTATACCGCTTCTGTTTATTTTTCTTCTTTCCTTTTTTTTGTTTTTTTATAGATTTTTTTTGCCTGTTCGGCCAGCGATATAAATTCGTTTTGTAAATAATCTCCGGGTGTAATAGTTTCCCGTGCTATGGATAATATATCATCCCAGCTAACGCCGGAAATATATTTAGAATCCCGCAACACAAGCCCAAACATAGTAACAGCAGAAGCAAATTTAAGATCATTGTTTATTTCTTTAAAATCAAGAAAATTCATCGGGCAAATTTTGGTGATCTGGTGTTCAGTATTCTTATCGGGCAACTTGTAATGAAGCGTTAATGTGGCAATATCATCTTTAAGTAATGGTGCATTGGAAAAAAGATTGTCTTCCGTAGGGGTAATTTCAAAAACCACTGTTATACCATTACCTGATCCAATTTCACCTCCTTCTATCTGGGTTGTAGAATCATCCAAAACATCCCTTTTATTATCGTACCCTATAAGCCGGTATTCTTTTACCATCACGGGATTAAATTTAACCGAGGCATAAACATCGTTGGCTATTGTATATAATGTTTGGGTAAACTCTGTGACCAAAACTTTTTCGGCTTCCCGAACATCATCGAGGTAGGCAAAATTTCCATTGCCTTTTTTGGCAAGCGTTTCAATTTTTGAATCTTTATAATTTCCCATACCTACACCAAGGCAGGTAAGGTATATCCCGGTTTGTCGCTCAAGCGTTATAAGATCATCCAATTCTTTTTCAGTGGTTTGCCCTACATTAAAATCACCGTCAGTTGCCAGTATGATCCGGTTGTTCCCGTTTTTGATAAAAGTACTTTTGGCAAGCTTATAGGCCGACCTGATCGCTGCTTCACCCGGTGTGTCGCCCGAGGCATTCAGCTCTTCAATGGATTTAATTATTTTTTGTTTTTCTGCCCCGCTTGTTGGCTGCAACCATACCCCTACCGTTCCGCCGTATACTACAATTGATACGGTATCGATCGCCCGTAAATTTTTTACCAGCATAGCAAATCCTGCTTTTAAAAGCGGCAACCTGTTTGGCAAATCCATGCTGCCAGATACATCAATTAAAAAGACCAGGTTACTGGGTGGAACTTTATCAAGATTTAATTTATCAGCATCGATATTCAGAAATAATAATTCATGGGCATTGTTCCACGGACATGCAGTTAACTGCGATTCAATACTGAATACCTCATCTTTTTTGGGAGCTTTATAATTGAGGTTAAAATAATTCAGCATTTCTTCAATCCTCACAGCATCAGGCGGTACTATGCTTTTTTGATTTATAAAGCGGCGAACATTACTATAGGATGCTTTATCCGTGCGTAGTGTAAATGTGGTGCTTGGATATTTTGCTGCTTTAATAAAGTCATTTTCTATAAGATTACTGTACGATTCATTGCCGAACAACCAGTTTTTCTTTGCCTGGAGATCAAGATCTTTTGTAAATGAAACAACTCTTTGTTTTTGCAAATTGTTGCGGTTATTCAAAACCTTTAAAACTATTTCCTGGTATACATTGGTTTTAACTTTAACTGACCTTGGCTCAAAACCATCGGTACTAAAAGTGAGTGAGTCATATACCAATGGAGATGGAATTCCAAAGCCACCGGTAACCCCGCTGTAATAGAGCAAATGATTGGAATGCATGTAAATTTTTACATTTTGCAAAGGCTGGTTTTTTTCATCCTTTACATCACCCCTGATATAATATTGTGCCGATGAATTTAAAGCAAGGGTTAAAGTGAGTGTTGCAAGAATAAAATTTCTCAACGGAATATATTAATGGTAATATATACATTACATTTTGTACAGACAAAACATTAAAGAAAATAGATGCGCTGCCATTTATACCAACTGGTAAATTTCCTTTAAATTTCTTCCTAACCCATCGTAATCCAGGCCATATCCCAGCAGGAATTTGTCAGGAACAGTGAAGCCAAGATAATCTATTGAAATGTGGTGGATCATTGCACCCGGCTTATGCATTAGTGCAACGATCTTTAATGATAAAGGCTGGTGATGGCTAAGTTGTGGTAAAAATTGTGAAAGCGTTTTACCGGTGTCAACAATATCCTCAATAATCAGAACGTCTCTTTGGTATACTTCCACGTCAAGGCCAATTGCGGTAATTACTTTACCCGATGATTTTACGCCTTTGTAAGAAGCTAATTTAATGAAACATATTTCTACGTCTATGGTTAATTCTTTAAAAAGATCTGCCGCAAAAATGAATGAGCCGTTTAATATGGCAATGAACAATGGTTTTTTTCCAGCATAATCTTTGTTGATTTCAGATGCCACTCTTTTTACCTGTATGTCGATGTCTGCAGCAGAAATATAGGGTTTAAATTGTTTATCATGCACCTGCTTAAGTTCCATACATTATTTTGAAATTATGAGTTGTTGACCAATTTTAAGATCATCTCCTTCCAAATTATTCCATTCTTTAAGTTGCTGCACTGTGATGCCGTATTTTTTTGAAATGGTATACAGGCCTTCTTTCGGCTGTACCTCATGGGTTTTAAGTTCAGCAGTTTTTTCTTGCTGTGCAACCGGTTCCGAAAGTTTTACTGCACTTGCATTTCCTGTTTTTGCAGGTGGCCGCAGATACAATCTGGTGCCGGTATATATCCGGTCATCTTCATTTATATTATTATACTCTAATAGGCTTTGCAAACGGATCCCATTCTTTTGCGCCACATCGTATAAGCTTTCATTTTGTGCAACCATATAAAAATCCGATGCGCCTTCCCTTGATTTTTTTTCAAGAAATATATTCTGATCTTTCTCCAGCAGCCCGTCGTTTTGCCGGTCGTTAAATTCAAGTAATTTTTCGAGATTAATATTATTTTCTGTTGCAATCGCCAGTAATGATCTTCCTTTGGCAGCAAATATTGCCATAGAGCCGTTTATGGTAATTTTATGCTCGGCAACCGTTGTAATCAATATTTTATCCTCCCCCGGTGAGGTGTTCTTTATAATTTTTTTTATTTCTTTTTCTTCCGCCGGGTCATCCTTATACCTGGAGGCATTGAAAATCGGTACATCATTTACGGCTGATAAAGTATATTGCTGAAGGTTATTATCCTCGATATTTTTAATGAGAATTTCGGGATAACGCGGATTGGTGGCATAACCTGCCTTTTTTAAACCGTATGCCCAGCCACGATAATCACGCGGATCCAGCTGGAATAAAAATGCGTAACGATCGCTGCCCCGCAAATAATTTGAATGATCCCTGTAAGAACCTTCAGCGTCTTTATAACTTCTGAAACATTCGCCGGGTGCATCATCATCATGACTAACTCCTTCGGCTGTCCAACTGCTTTTACATTTTATTCCAAAATGATTATTTGATCGCTTCACCAGGTCGCTGTTGCCGCTCTCTGTTTCAAGCAAGCCCTGGGCCAGGGTTATGGAAGCAGGTATGCCCATGCGTTTCATTTCACGGATGGCAAAATCTTTATAGGTTTGAATGTATTGTTCTTTGGAGATTTTTTGAGATAAACAAATGCTGAAAAAATAAGTTGCAACAATACTCAAAATTGATTTTTTCATAATATGCCGGATAGGATTTGGTTATGAACTATTAACGCTGAAACCTGATAGTTAATTATATATTACTTAAATTATTTAATCTGCTGAACTGTTAAACTCAATTCTATTACAGTTTTCGTATTAATAACAGGCCATCTCTAACGGTGAGCATTACCTGCTCCACTCTTTTATCATTAGCTACATGTATATTAAATTCATGAATTGCTTTGGCATTTTTGCCTTTAATAGTTTCCTGTAATAC
>JACDBU010000087.1 GCA_013694745.1 Chitinophagaceae bacterium | reverse complement strand
GGAATTGCCATACGTTGTAATAAAATAAGCGCCTGATGGCGACATCTGAACAATGTTATAATAATCTCCGAAAGTTAAACGCTTAAAATCTTTACCATTAAACCTTACACTGTAAAAATCAAGGCGTGCCGAGTTTTCATGGCCGCGCGCTGTAAAATAAATGGTTTCACTATTTTCGTCTATCCAGTTAACGTTAGTAATGGTAAATTTTCCTTCTGTTACCGGGTTAATAAGATGACCGGTCATATCATATAAATACAACTGGTTCCAGCCGGTTTTATCACTTTCCAGGATAAAATTCCTGTTGTTTTTTAAAAAGTGTAAACGCTCAAAACCATCTTCCAGCTGAACCCATGTCTTTTGTTTTTCATCATACACTTCTTTCTTTGATCCGGTACCGGGATCAACGGAATAAACTTTCAGATCATTCTGCAGGCGGTTCATCCATTGTACCCACAAAGCGCTGCCATCCGGCGTCCAGTAAGGCATTCCGAAATACTGGTCGTCCTTTGCATTAAAATCAGCCCATGAAATATGGTTGTCATTTAAATGCACAATACCAATTTTTACCTCCGGGTTTTTATCACCCACCTTTGGATACCGTTCTCTTTCCTCAACGCCATGCTGGCCGGCTCCGTCTGTAATGATATGCACAGGAACAGGACTGTCATCCGTTCTGAAAAACGCAATTTGTTTGCTGTTGGGGCTCCACCAGAATGTGCGGTATGTTGAGGCACGACCTAAGATCTCTTCGGTATACACCCAGCTTGCATAGCCATTCATGATGCTGTCGTTCCCGTCGGAAGTAAGTTGTGTTTCTTTTTTATTGTTTATATCGTATACAAATAAATTATTATTCCTGGTATAGGCTACAGCACTATTATCAGGCGACAATGTAGGATTAACCTCTTTGTCTTTATTATTGGTAAGCCGTAGTTCAGTTCCTTTTTCATCAGAAAAGAAAACATCATTGTCTTTTAGAAAAGCCGATTTTGTTTTTGGCTGATCAGGTCTTTTATAGTCATGTAAAAAAAGTTCTTTACCTGTTTTTGGATCTTCAGAATAAAACATTGCGGCAGAATCCGGGTGCATTCTTTTTGAAATCACAAGCCTGTCATCCTTATCCCAGCTTATTACCGGAAGAGGGATCGTAATTGCCGGCAGTTTGCCTTTCAGCATTTGATCCTGTGTAAGATCTTTTTTCTGAGAGACCGCATTCAGGCAAATCATTGAAACAAGGGAAATAAAAAATACTGTTTTACAAGAAGTATTCAACATGATAAAAATTTTTAAAAATTGGAAGACAAGTTACTGTTTTTGAGAGAAAAGACGGCTAAGCGCTAAAAGAAGCTTTTGTACAACGATGATCGGATTAAGCTAATCCTCTTTTGCATTTTGCAATGGATGTTCTTCTCCAATTTTTTCTGGCCGCATCTGGGGAAATAAAAGCACATCCTGTATGGATGGCGAATTGGTAAGCAGCATGCATAAACGATCTACACCAAAACCAATTCCGCTGGTGGGTGGCATACCATATTCAAGGGCACGCAAAAAATCATGGTCAATGAACATGGCTTCATCATCGCCACGTGCCATTAGTGCAGCCTGCTCTTCAAAACGCTCACGCTGTTCAAGCGGATCATTTAATTCGGTATAGGCATTTGCAATTTCCTTCCCATTTATAATTAGCTCAAAACGCTCTACCAGTCCGGGTTTGCTGCGATGCTTTTTGGTAAGGGGACTCATCTCAATAGGGTAATCAATAATAAATGTAGGTTGTATGAACTGGTGTTCACATTTTTCACTAAAGATCTCATCTACCAGTTTCCCATGTCCCATGCTTTTATCTGCGTGTATGCCTAACCGTTGGCATGCTTCGCGTAAAGCAGTCTCATCCATTTCAGAAATATCAATACCGGTATATTCTTTTATGGCATCGTACATGGTAATACGCCGGTAGGGTGCTTTAAATTCGATTTCATTTTCACCTGACAATCCTTTGGTAGAACCGTTTGTTGCCACAGCAACTTTTTCAAGTAATTGTTCAGTTGTTTCCATCATCCACAAATAATCTTTGTAAGCCACATAAAATTCCAGCACGGTAAATTCAGGATTATGTGTGCGGTCCATGCCTTCGTTCCGGAAATTCCGGCTGAATTCATACACCCAGTCAAACCCGCCAACAATAAGCCTTTTCAGGTAAAGCTCATTAGCAATCCTGAGGTAAAAAGGAACGTCAAGGGCATTGTGGTGTGTTGTAAAAGGCCGTGCTGCAGCCCCTCCCGGGATATTTTGTAATACGGGCGTATCTACTTCAAGCGCACCTCGGTCATTTAAGAATTCACGAATAGCGTTTATCATTCTGGTGCGCTTAATAAAAGTTTCTTTCACATGCGGATTCACGATAAGATCTGCATAGCGCTGGCGATAACGGAATTCAGTATCCGTCACTTCGTCAAAAGTTTCCCCATCTTTTTCTTTTACTACTGGTAGTGGCTGGAGTGATTTTGTTAAGATTGAAAATTCTTTTACATGAATGGATGTCTCACCGGTCTTGGTGGTGAACACATATCCTTTAACCCCAATGATATCACCTATGTCAATCATTTTTTTCCAAACGATATCATACAATGATTTATCCTCACCGGTACATATATCATCCTTGCGAATATAGATCTGGATCTTGCCAACACTATCTTGTAATACGGCGAAACTCGCCTTGCCCATATCGCGAATACCCATTAACCTGCCTGCCAGGCATACTTCGGCAAAATCATTTTTATTTTCTTCGCCCTTATAATTTTCTTTTATAAAAAGGGAATTGCTATTTATGGGATATAAAGCGGCAGGGTAGGCATCGATACCCATTTTATTTAGTTCCGCTAATTTTTCACGGCGAATTACCTGTTGTTCGGAAAGATGTTGTACGCTCATTGTATAAAGTTCCTGTTTGTAATATTTCAAACAACAAACATTAATTTTTGGGCAAAGGTAACTTTTGAAAGGGAGATGAGCAAAGGCACTTGCCTGTTGAGGCTGATGAATAATTTACATTTTTGCACCAACGGTTTGATCTTAGTTAAGCGCCAGCAATACCTGCCAGGCTTCATTTACACAACCATTGGTCAATAATTCTTTAGCCAGCAAATGCAACTCAGTTTCCATTTCTGCCGGATCAATAGAATAATACTGGAAGATATTTTTAAGCCTGTCATTTTCATACGACGGATCAATAACGGGGTAATCATTTACGTTAGCAAGCTGCGCGATATTATTACTCGTAAGAATAGTGCTGTTGCGGATATTTTCAGGCAATGCATCCACTCCAATTCCCAATTGTGTATTAGGCTTAGCCACCTTAAAAATATTTTGTGCATTTATTCTTGCGTACCAGTCTCCGCCAAGCCTGGCTATCACATCCATCTTTTGCTGGTCTATGTTTCCATTGGTATCTAAAATATTTTCATTGATATGCATTAGCATTACTTCTGCTATAATTAAATTACCTGCGCCGCCTTCATTGCCAAGTGATTTTATTTCAAGCACTTTACATTCCATTTGTACAGGACTTTCTTTTACACGCGGAGGCTTAATAAGCAGTGACGGTTCTTTGGTTAAACCACTTTTTACAAATTCATCTGTGCCCTTTTCAAATTCACAACTGCTGAGGCTGGCCTGATGAACCATGTTGTAGCTAACGATATTGACAACCACTTCGGGTACTTCCATGATATTTTCTAGTGTATGCTTTATGGTATTATTGCGCACCCGCCTGGCCGGTGAAAAAATTACCACAGGCGGGTTGGTACTGAAAATATTAAAAAAACTAAACGGGCTTAAGTTCACATTACCCTTTGCATCAATGGTGCTGGCAAAACAAACGGGGCGGGGTACTATAGCATGTTGCAGAAAATTCTGTGCAGCAGCAGGGGAGAGGGTTTTTAAGGTTATTGATTTAAACATTTTTATTTTTTACCGGTTTTACCGCAGAGAACATGAGTTAACAGAGTTTACGCAGAGGAAAATACTACAATAGAAGATTTAAATGAAATTATCTTCAACTATATTTTCCGATATGCCCGGCTTATTAAAGAATAAAGAGAATTTAAATGAAGTGGGTGGAATCATTTTGGACGCTTCGATCACAGTTCATCGGGAATTAGGACCAGGGCTTTTAGAATCTGCTTAGAGATTGGCCTTAAAAAGAGAATTAGAATTAAGAAATCTTTTTGTTAGAATGCATGTGCCTGTTGAACTAATTTACAAAGATGTTTACCTGGATAAATGCTATGAAATTGATCTTTTGGTGGAAGATGAAATTTTGGTAGAGGTCAAATCTTGCGAAGAGATATCCCCGATTTTTACAGCCCAGGTAATAACGTATCTTAAACTCTATAATAAAGTCTTAGGCTATCTCATTAATTTTAATGTACCACTTTTAAAGAATGGTTTTAAAAGAATTGTAAATAATTTTTAAATCCTCTGCGTAAACTCTTTTAACTCATGTTCTCTGCGGTAAAAAATTACTTCTTCAACCCTAAAATTGAAAAATCACTTTCATCCCTGGCTATGGTATTACTCAGTTTGCCCAAGCCATCAATTTCCATTTCCACCACATCATCTTCTTTAAGCCACTGTTCGGTATATGCAGGATCATTTAATTTCCCGGTTCCATTCAGTTCTAAGAAACAACCTGTGCCAACTGTTCCGCTGCCAATAATATCGCCCGGAAATAATTGCACACCGTAACTGGCGCGTTCAATGATCTCGGCAAAGGTCCAGTCCATATCTGCTAAATTGCCTTCGCTAACCTGCACTTCGTTCACAAAACATTTCATTGTTAAATTGTATGCATTACCGGTATGCCCTGGCTTACAATCAACCCGGTACGGTTCAAGCTCTTCGAGCGTTACCAGCACCGGGCCGGTAGTGGTTGCAAAATCTTTTCCTTTGGCCGGTCCTAAGTTCAACATCATCTCTTCCATTTGTAAACGCCGGGCGCTGAGATCATTCATGATCATATAACCGCCAATGTATTCATCAGCTTCTGCGGCAGTTATATTTTTACAGGGTTTACAAATAACAATCGCAACTTCTAATTCAAAATCAAGTTTTTCAAAATGATCGGGCATGCAGATCACTTCTCCCGGCCCAAGGATGCTATGGTGATTGGTAAAATAAAATACGGGATACTGATCAAATTCAGGGATCATATCAACTTTGCGGTTACGTCTTGCAGATGCAACATGCTGCCGAAAGGCATAGGCATCCCTGCAACTTGTGGGATGAGGTACAGGCGCTAATATTTCCACACTGTCATACGGAATGCCTGGCAACCTGGCTAATCTTCCCTCTTTGATCGAAATATCAACCGCCAGTGCAAGTGGATATACATCTTCCCAGTAATTCAGGAACATACTCATGCTAACGGGTAGATCCGGGTGCATAAGGTCTGTATCGTATAACATTCCATCAACTAATATGGCAAGCTGATCCTGCTCCTCTTTTAAATATGACACTAATTGCATTGTATTTTATTTTATTTAAATGGTGTGCAAGATAATATATGCCGCCATATATTTATGGCTGCGTTTGTGGCAATGTTTCAGTTTTATTAATTTCGTATAAGAACAATAGTAACATGAATTTTGAAAAGATCCATAATAAAGGCCAGGCCCGGCTTTTCAAAAATTATTATGCAGAGTATCTTACTAAATCGCATCCCCTGGTTATTTGGGCGATATATCTCCCGGTAATAATTTTTTTGCCATGGTATGCACTCGATAAATTCAGGTTCGATGTATCACAGGTAGCTTTTTATTTTTTTGCGGGCATTTTTTTCTGGACATTTTTTGAATACATAATGCACCGGTTTATATTTCACTGGGTGAGTGAAAATAGAAATGCAAGAAAAATTATTTATGTGATGCATGGTAATCACCACGAATACCCGCGCGATAAAGAACGGCTTTTTATGCCACCCGTACCCAGTATCATCCTTGCATCCACCATATTTTGTATCATGTATTTGTTCATGAAAAAAAATGCTTTTTCATTTTTTCCGGGATTTATGCTGGGCTATTTATTATACGGATCTATCCATTATGCAATTCATGCATGGAGCCCTCCTTTTAAATTTATGAAGCCATTGTGGCGTAACCACCACTTGCATCATTATAAAAGTGATGAAAGAGGTTTTGGTGTAAGCACTTCTTTTTGGGATAAGGTATTTGGAACGGGCTTTTATAATATGCCCGTTAAAGAAGCGCATGATACTGCAAACCCCATGACCTGAAATTAATAAAACTGCCTGTCAGATTAGGGAAAAACATACCGGTAAGTACGGTGTACTTTTTCTTTTTGCGCACCGGTAGCTTCATGAATTGCTATCATTTTTTTGTTGAAATCCCCTACCCACGCCAGTTCTACCTGGGTGATCGTATTTCGCGGTACTACTTCAATTTGTATTTTTCTTATGAGACCGCTTTCAATTCCCTTGTTCTGGTATTTCTTTTTGCAGCCCATAACGATGAACCGGATGCGGCGGATAGTAGTAGTTTTTTTCAGCCAGAGAAATCTCAATTTATTCCACAGATTCATTTTACCATTGAACGTTTTTAACAGCACATTTATATCAGGCAATGCAAGTATGAAAGCTATAGGCTCTTCATTAAAATAAGTGAACCATATTATTTTTTCATCAACGATCGGTTTCATTTCGCGGAATGATTGTTTAATCGTATCAATTTGTATGGGCGTAAAATCTTCAAATTCACTCCATGCATCATTGTAGATCTCTTTAAAATCCGCAGCAAACTTTTCAAAATACCTGTTATCAAAATGAACGAATTTATATTCCGGTTTATTTGCTATCCAATCAGCTATCTTTTTAAACCGGTCGGGTAGTGGGTTGGCAACCTGCAGCACATTCGTATACTGATCGTATTGTTTTTCAAAACCGTAGTCCTCAAAAAATTTTATATAATGCGGCTGGTTGTAATTCATTCCCAGGCTCGGTGAAACAAAACCCTCAACGAGCAAGCCCCAGAATTTATCGTTTTCGCCAAAATTAACCGGGCCATCCATTGCTTTAGCGCCTTGCTGATGCAACCATTTTTTCGCAGTGTTAAAAAGGGCAAAGGCATTTTTTTCGTCAGCAATGCTTTCAAAAAAACCAATTCCCCCAATTATAAATTCGGGATCCTTATTCTTTTCAAAATTTATGAAAGCCGCTATGCGGCCGGTTATTGCTCCATTAGTATCTTTTGCCACCCACCTCTTGCGTATGCCATGCTCATGAAAATTGTTAAGCTTTGGGTCAAAGATCGCTTTGATCTCTTTATCTAAGGGCGAAATAAAATTAGGATCATTTTTATACAGCTTGCGGGGATATGATATAAATAAGTCTGCAGTTTTTTTATCGGTTACTTCTATTATTTCCATACAATGGCACTAGGGACTAAGATACAAAATCGGTAAGGAAAATGAATGATAATCACCACTTTTCTTCGGCAGACGGAGTAGTTGAATTGAACTGTTTGCGGGTTTCTATTTTCTTTAATTGCCGTGTAATAATAAGCTCAGCGATCAATGCAGCAGTGTTTTCATTTTCTTTCAAGGGTAATAAATTTTTTAATTCATGTTCATCTACATCAACTTTGTATAAGATTAAGACCAGTTTTTGAAAATCATTATTTATGAGATCGCTGATATAATTTTCCAGGTTTTTCGTAAAAGTTGCAAGTGATGATTCTTCAAGAAGCCCATCGTTAATAATTTCTATAACTTCTTTTTGAATTTGTATTTCGTTAACTGCCATTTTGTTTCTTGTTCCGGATGAGATTTTTTAATATCACTATTTGTCCAAGGTGGTAATGCGCATGTTCAACAACGCCATGAAAAGTTTTGTATGCTGTTGAGGAACCAGGCAGGAGAGGAAGAAATAATTTTTCTTCCGGGAAATTTTTTACGGCGTTAGCAAGCTCTTAGCGGGAAGATTTACATCAAATCCATTGGCAGCATTGATTGCAGGGTCATTTCCATTTATACGTTTTAATACCACTTCATTGTAAAAAGTGATGTGGTGCAGCAATGCTGCTATCGAATTGGCAGATGCATCAGTATGGGTTGAGGCTTCTGAATAAGTAATATTTTGTACAGTGTTTTTAATATTTACATCTGTCCAGTTAATTCCTGCATGCACGTCAATTATATGCTGCGCAATGTTATCAGTCAGGTTCATACAAATAATTTTTAGGCTCCTAAAATTTTTCAATTACCCCCAGGCCAAACAATGCAAAATCATATTTTGCGGGATCATGGCTGTCTAATTTACGAAGATTATTTGTTAGCTCTAAAGCCGCCTGCCAATCAACCTGCCTGCGTTCCAGCAATTTAAAATGCTTTGCCACCCGTGCCACGTGAACATCTACTGGGCATATCAAGGCAGCAGGCGAAATACTTTTCCAAAGCCCGAAATCAACACCATTATCATCTTTTCGTATCATCCATCGCAAATACATATTCAACCTTTTGCAGCTTGAATTTTTTTGAGGCGATGCAATATGTTTGTATGTTCTTTTTGGCGCATCGGCTAATGAAAAGAAATAGTTGTAAAAATGATTTAGCCCATTTTCTACAACCTGGTTTGATTGTTCAATGGTAGAATTAAAAAATGCAGATTCCAAAGATCTGTTGGAGGTGTAATGATGTTTCAGAAACGAAATGAAGTATAACAGGTCAGTTGTATTGAAAGTTCGGTGTTTAAATTCCAGCAGTTTTTTCAGATCAGCTGATTCATGTTGACGGCAAAATTGATAAGGCGCATTATCCATCAAATGCAGCAGCTCTTTGCTTTTATTGATAATAGTGGTGCGGTTACCCCATGAAAATATGGCGGCAAAAAAACCGGCAATTTCAATATCCTGTTTTTTATGGAACCTATGGGGAATGCTGATAGGATCGTTAACAATAAATGCCGGCTGGTTATATTCGTCAACTTTTTTATCCAGAAATTTTTTTAATCCCTTATCAATTGAAGCATTGAACTCCATATTAAACAGTGGCCGGTTCTCTTTGAATTTTTTTACTCACTGCTGTGCTTTCATTTTTCCCTATGGCCTGGTCAAGATCTTCGATCAGGTCATCAACGTCTTCAACGCCTACGCTCAATCGTATCAATGAATCAACGAGCCCCGTTTTTATTCTTTCTTCTTTAGGAATACTCGCGTGTGTCATGCTCGCCGGGTGGCCTATAAGACTTTCTACGCCGCCCAGACTTTCGGCAAGTGAAAAAAGTTTTGTAGAGGAAAGCACTTTCATTGCGGCTTCCATGCTGTTATCCGTTAACGTAAAACTCATCATACCACCAAAACCGCGCATTTGTTTTTTTGCTACAGCATGGTTTGGATGATCAGGAAACCCGCACCAGTAAACGTTTTCAACCATTGGATTTTTACGGAGCCATTGTGCGATCTTTTCTCCATTCTCACAGTGCCGTTGCATG
The DNA here is from genome assembly GCA_013694745.1 of Chitinophagaceae bacterium. Classification (GTDB taxonomy): domain Bacteria; phylum Bacteroidota; class Bacteroidia; order Chitinophagales; family Chitinophagaceae; genus Ginsengibacter. The sequence continues at coordinate 32,783 of JACDBU010000087.1, read as the reverse complement.
CGCAGGTGCAGTGTTTTTAATCCGCGTAAAACCAGGAAACAATCCTGCGGACCGGGTACGGCACCGCAACTGTTTTGGATAAATTGTAATTTTTCATTAAGCCCAGCATCGTTAAGCATTAAACATCCATGCACCACATCACTGTGCCCGCCTAAATATTTTGTGGCAGAATGTAAAACAATGTCGGCGCCCATATCCAGTGGGTTTTGCAGGTAGGGGGAAGCAAATGTATTATCAACACATAGCATGATCTTGTGTTCCTTTGCAATAGATGAAACGGCGGCGATATCCGTAATATTCATCATTGGGTTGGTGGGCGTTTCTGTCCAGATGAGTTTTGTATTTAGATTGATATAATTTTTTATATTATTAGGATACTGCATATCAATGAAATGAAATTTCAATCCATATTTTTCAAAGATCTTTGTAAACAGGCGATAGGTGCCGCCATACATATCACTTGCTGCGATCACCTCATCTCCCGGGTTCAATAATTTTATCACGGCATCGGTAGCTGCCATTCCACTGCTGAAACACAAGCCGAATTTTCCATTTTCTATCGCTGCAAGCGCATTTTGCAATGCATTGCGTGTTGGATTTTGTGTTCGAGCATATTCGTAACCTTTATGATCTCCGGGCGAAGATTGAACGTATGTTGAAGTCTGAAAAATCGGGGTCATGATAGCACCCGTCGATGGATCTGGTTCTACGCCTGAATGAATAAGTTTTGTTGCGATCTTCATATTTAAAAGTTTGTAGTTTGTGGTTTGTAGTGTGCAATTACAAAGGTCACAAATAATTTCTAAGTTTTATAGAATAACGGCTTAGAAGTGTGCTAAGAAGCGTTAATTTTTGAATTCTATCGGTAAAACGGTTTTAACATCATCCCAATACATAAGCATAATTGCGCCGGTGGCCGATTTTTCAAAAACTATTGTAAGAGCTTCATTGTTCTCATTTTTAATTACCGGCACATCTGTACGCAAAATATCTTTTGATTGTTCATACTTAAAACTTCCCCAAGTATCCGTTTCCTTGTTAAGTATTATTGTCCACTTCTCCGGGTACGGGATACAATCCAGGGTATAGCGCCCTTTTTTTATTTTTTTTCCGGAGATCCTCACGTCTTTAAAAAATTCAATTTCGGTAGCTTCGTTTGCACCAAGCCGCCATACTTTACCATATTCCTGCAATTCGCCAAAAACCCGGCGGCCATTAAGTTGTGGCCTGCTGTATATTAAACGCATCACAAGTGGCTCCGTTATTTTATCCTGTATCTTAAGCAAAGGATAATTCGCCGGATAGTAGCTCATGTCCATGGGAGACTTGTCTAATGGAGGCAGCTTGGAAGCAGGTAATTGTGCAATTGTATTCAGGCTAATTGCTAATAACGCAAACGTGATAATTCTTTTCATGATTTCAAATTGTATAACAAAGATAGATCGATTCAACCATGCATAAGGTTGTCAAGGCGGTCTAAAGAATATATTTTCAGGTCGGGGAAAAAACTTTCGTATGCTTTTTTCAGCGCTGGATAATTTGTATTAAATATATCAAAAGCTGTTGCAGAATCATGCAGGTACGCCGCACGGTAAACCAGGCCACCGAAACTTTTTTCCAGGCCTTCCTTTAGCCGGTAATTATAAAGCCAGTCATGCTTTTTCATGTAAGGGAACATTTTTTGAAACCGTTCGGGTAAAACACTATAATGATCTTCTAAAACCTGGTAAACTTCCCGTGCAAAATCTTCTAAAACATTTTCTGTTGGAAAAACATTGTTATCACAGGCTAAAAAATAATCATATACCACATCAATAAAAGCGCCGGCATACAAGCGGTATGCAGGTCTGTAATATTGTTTTGCAAAATGCGTGGCGGGATGGTTGTCAGTAAATTCATCAATGGCGCGGTGCAGTGAAATGCCTTTTTGCACGCCGGCAGAATAATCAAATTTCTTTTTCCCTTTAACGTGATCGCTTATCATATTGCCTACAAGAATTTCCGGCTGGTGGAAAGAAAGGTAAGCATGAGCGAGATAATTCATGTTATAAAAGTAGCAGGTAAAGTAAGATTTTTAAATATCCTGTAGAATTATTTCCTCAATCAAAATTTTACCATGTGTTGTAAGAAAAAAATGCCTGCAAAATATAAATGAATTCAATCAGGCACAATACTTTCTATATAATTATAAATTACATTAAGATAAAAGTTGATTATGACCGTAGCCCCTGGTGAACCTTTACAATTATCAAAGAAAAAACTGGAAAGTATTGTCCATGATGCAGAAAAAAGCGCCAGGGCTGTTAACCTTGTTTATGTGAGTGATACCGAACCCGGCATAACCCGGGTAAAGAGCGGGGAGAAATTCCAATATTTTTTTAAGGATAAAAAAGTTGATGATGATGAAGAATTATTGCGGATAAAGCATTTGGTAATTCCGCCTGCGTGGACAAATGTATGGATATGCCCAAAAGAGAATGGTCATTTGCAGGTTACCGGGCTTGATATAAAAGAAAGAAAACAATATAAATACCATGCTGACTGGAACAAGCTGAGAAATCATACGAAATTTTATCGCCTCCATGATTTTGGGAAAGCCCTGCCTGCTATACGTTTGCAAATAGAAAAAGATCTTTCCTTACCCGAGCTTCCTCAGGAAAAAGTTTTGGCAGCCGTAGTTAGTTTAATGGAACGTACCAACATACGCGTTGGTAATAATTTTTATGAAAAACTGTATGGTTCTTATGGTTTAACTACGCTAAAAGATAAACACGTAAAATTTGAAGGCAATAAATTGCGATTTTCTTTTATCGGCAAGAAAGGTGTGCCACACGATATCAGTATAAAAAATAAAAAGCTTTCCAATATTGTAAAAAAATGCAGGGATATCCCCGGCAAAGAATTGTTTCAATATTTTGATGCCGCCGGTAACCGGCATTCCATCGATTCCGGAATGGTGAATGAATACATACGGAGGCTGAGCTCCGGCGATTTTACCGCAAAAGATTTCAGAACATGGGGTGGTACGGTGCAGGCATTTCTTGCGTTGAAATCAGTAGGTTGTTGCGATACGGTTACAGAAACAAAGAAACGCATAGTAGAAGCCCTAGATATGGTTTCAGAACAATTAGGTAATACCCGCACGGTATGTAAAAAATATTATGTGCATCCCCTTATTTTATCTTTGTACGAAAGCAAAAATCTTGAAAAATATACGGAAAAGCTGGATGAAATTTTAACCGATGATAACAAAGCGGATCTTACAACGGAAGAAAAAATGGTTATGAAGATCCTGGAATCCGCGCCTTCCAAAGTTCCCTTGTAAAAGAACATGTTAATACCAGGCCGGTTGTGTACTTTTAGTTTTCAAACCTAAATCCTGAGAATGTTCAGTGTTCAAAATATAACCGAAGATGGATTTGATAAAGTTGTTTTGAAAGATGATACAACCGGCACTTATGCAGAAGTAGTTCCATCATGCGCCTGCATTCTTCATGCGTTTGTAGTTTTAAAAAATGGGGAAAAAGTAAATGTGATAGATAGTTTTGTAAGCGCTGATGATTTTAAAAAAAATGTTACCGGAAAAGGATTTTTAGGATGCAAGCTCTCTCCATTTGTTTGCAGGATCAACAAAGGCAAATACCATTTTGCGGAGAAGGATTACCAGATCCAAAAATTTTATTTGGGAAATAATGCCCTGCATGGCGAATTGTACGACCAGTCTTTTACCGTTACGCAATGTGGTGCAGATGACCAGCAGGCCTCAGTTTCCATGAAATATGACTACCGGGGTAGTGATCCGGGTTACCCGTTTAAATACGATTGCACCGTTACTTACCGGCTGGAAAAAGAAAATAAATTGTCTGTAATAACAGAGTCCGCCAATAGAGATGAAGGCCTTATCCCGATACAGGATGGCTGGCATCCTTATTTTACTTTGGGTGATAAAATTGATGACCTGCAGCTTGAATTTCAATCAAAAGAACTGGTTGAATTTGACAGTGAACTGATACCAACGGGAAAGCTTACACGCTTTGAAGAATATGGTTCATTGAAATTAGTTAGCAACACTTTTCTTGATAATTGCTACACCCTGAATTTCGCGGAATGCCAGCCTATGTGTGTATTGAGAAACCCCTTGAAAAAGATCGAAGTAGAAATTCATCCTGAAGAATCTTATCCGTATTTACAAATCTATACCCCACCCCACCGCAACAGTATTGCCCTGGAAAATATAAGTTCTGCGCCGGATGCATTTAATAACGGGATGGGCTTGAAAGTTTTATCTCCCCGTGAAACTGTCACCTTTAAAACCGCCTACAAAATAAAATTGCTGCCCTGATTTGTATGTTCATAAAAATATTTTCTGCATTTTAAAAATCGTGTTCCGTAAAAAATATTATCCATTACCGTTATCTTTTTAAAACCAATTTTTTCTAGAGGTTAATGGACATTTTCAAAATTAAACTTTCACATAGATTTTTTTGCGGTCCATCCACCATACAATAACCCAGTACATCATTATCATTATAATTGCATAAAGCAGGGAACCATTGTTGGGGTTAGCAGAAACTGGTTTGCATACGTGATCGTAAAACCATCCAAAAGGAGTAAGGTATGCGGGCTTGCCGGCGGGGTTCAATCCATTCGGGATGCGGATGAGCGCCAGTACCCTCGGCAATATGCCGCTCAGCATAAAAATAAACAACGGGTTTTTTCCAAACACATCAAAGAATTTACTCCACCATCCCCGCCAGTTTTTAAATTCAATAATATAAATTAAAACCGACAGGCTTAGTAAGGCCAGGCCTGTTGTGTAGATGGTGTAGGAGCTGGTCCAGATCTTTTTATTGATGGGGAAAACCATATCCCAGCAATAACCGGCAAAGATCAATACACACCCTGCAACAAAAAGACCATTGACCATTTCATGTGTCTTGCCTTTTTTGATGATGTAATCGCCGGCAAAATAACCAAAGATCACCTGCACAATTGCAGCGAATAAACTCATCAATCCCTCGGGATCAAAAATCACGGCTTTGCCATTTACAATTTCGCCATGGTACATGTGTGCATCTCCCAAAATATTCCTGTCAACTGCAGTTCCAAACCAACCGTTAAGGCTGAAGGGATCTGCAGGGTTGCCCGCAACACACAGGAACCAATAACCTAATAATATTACCCCGGCAGCAACAAAGGCGCCGCGTATCTTAAAAAAATAAATGATCACCGATGCAAAAAAATAAGCCAGCGCAATACGTTGTAATACGCCCAGGATCCTTACCCCTGCAGCGTTTCCGTCGGCATCGATAAATTGCCAGGGTTTAAAAACAATATGATCATCCGCATTCCATTTTATAAAAGGCATCCAGTTTAACGCCAGGCCAATAAAAAAAATGAGCAGGGTTCTTTTGATGATCTTCTGCCAGAATATTTTACTACCTGCCACTTCAAGCCGCGGCATCACGAAGGCCAGCGCGTTGCCAACAGCGAATAAAAAAAAGGGAAATACAAGATCTGTGGGTGTGCAGCCGTGCCAGGGTGCATGTTCAAGCGGTGTGTAAATATGATCCCACGAACCCGGGTTATTTACGAGTATCATTAATGCAACCGTTGCCCCCCGAAAAACATCAAGTGAATAAAAGCGCTGGTTCATGAGCTTGGTTGAGATGTAGGTATGTTAATTGGTTAATTGGTTGGCGAATACAATATACAAAATCAGCATAAAAATGCAAAGTCTTTGCTACTTATCACATAACTTTTAATTTCAGCACTCACATCTTTTCGCTCAGTTCAAGCCACCGCGTTTCTTTTACATCCATCAATTTAATGATCTCGTTAATTCTTTCTGAAGCTTTTTGTAACGCATCATAACCCAGGCCGGTATTCATTTTTTCCTCCAGCATTATTTTTTCTTTTTGCAGGGCCGGCATTTCTTTTTCCAGCTTTTCAAACTCCTGTTTTTCTTTGAATGAAAACTTTGGTTTCTCATTTACAACTACCGGTTTTGTAACTGGTTGTATGTTTTGTTTCTTAATTGCCACTTGCTCATTGCCTGTTTCTTCTTTCTCTTTCCATTCCCTGTATTCAGAATAATTTCCGGGAAAATCTTTGATTATACCATCGCCTTCAAAGGCAAATAAATGGTCCACTACACGATCCATAAAATAGCGATCGTGACTTACGATCAAAATGCATCCGGGGAAATCTTTTAAAAATTCTTCCAGCGTTCTTAAAGTTTGCAGGTCAAGATCGTTCGTAGGCTCATCAAGAATTAAAAAATTTGGATTGAGAAACAATACGCTTAAAAGATGCAATCTTCTTTTTTCGCCGCCGCTCAATTTGCTCAGCGGGGTAAATTGTTGTTGTGCATTGAATCCAAATTTTTCCATAAACTGCGAAGCGCTGATCTTGCTGCCATCCGCCAGCGGAAAAAATTCGGCGAAATCTTTCACATATTCTATCGCTCTTTTATCTTCTTTATATTGTAAACCTTCCTGTGCAAAATTGCCAAACACAACGGTATCACCATGGTTGATCTTCCCGCTGTCAGGCGGTTCTGTTCCCAGTGCAATCTTTAAAAAGGTTGATTTGCCTACACCATTTTTGCCAACGATACCAATGCGCTCACCTCTTTTAAAAGTATAGTCAAACCCTTTGATGATGGGCTTATCGCCATAACTTTTATAAACTTTTTTCAGCTCTATAACTTTTCCTCCCAGGCGCGTCATTTTTACCTGCAGGGAAACTTCCAGGTTATCTTTTTGCTGACTTACCCTTTCCTCTATCTGTGTAAAAGCGTCCTGCCTGCTTTTTGATTTTGTGGTTCTTGCTTTTGGCTGCTTTCGCATCCACTCCAGCTCTTTCCTGAAAATATTTTTATCTTTTTGCAACTCACTTTGTTGTACCTCGAGGCGTAATGATTTTTGCTCCAAAAAATAATCATAATTCCCCGTGTACACGTACAATTTTTCATCATCAATCTCTATGATCTCGTTGCAAACCGTATCTAAAAAATAACGGTCATGGGTTACCAGCAGTAAAGTACTTTTTTGGGAAGATAAAAAGTTCTCCAGCCATTCTATCATTTCAACATCAAGGTGATTCGTTGGTTCATCAAGGATAAGTAAACACCGGCCTTCATGCAGTTGTGATTCTATCAAAGCCTGCGCCAGCGCTACTCTCTTTCTTTGCCCGCCACTCAAATTTTTTACGGGTTCGTTCAAATGATGCAGGTTGAGTTTGCCTAATATTTGTTTCAGATCACTTTCAAAATTCCAGGCATTCAGTTCTCCCAGCTGATCTATGAGCGTATTCAATTTCACTTCATCATGGCCGCCGGCTTCCAGGTACATCTCATATTCCTTTACCACTTTTACCACGGGATTATCCATGCCCAAAACATTATCCCAGATTGATTTATCATTATCAAATACAGTATCCTGCTGCAGCATGATAACCTTTACATCTTTGTGTACCCACACCGTTCCGGTATCAGTGGTATCAAGTCCGGCAATTATTTTTAGGAGGGTGGATTTGCCGGTTCCGTTTCTTGCAACAAATGCAATTTTATCTCCTTCCTCCACATAAAAACTGATATTTTTAAAAAGGGTTCGAATTCCGAAAGATTTACTGATATTTTCAACCGAGGCATAATGCATGGCGGCAAAGGTAGCAGCTAATTAAAAATTAAGAATTAAGAATTTAAAAGTTATACTTTAGAAACTATTTTTGAAATATGGAGAAAAATTATTTTATACATGCTTCCTCAGTTGTGGACGAAGGGGCTGAAATAGGGGCTGGTACTCATATCTGGCATTTTTGTCATATTATGCCAACCGCTATTATTGGAAAAAGTTGTATAATAGGGCAGAATGCTTTCATTGATAACAATACGGTAATTGGTGACGGTGTGAAAATTCAGAATAATGTTTCTGTTTACAATGGTGTGGTACTTGAAGAAGATGTGTTCATTGGACCCTCGGTTGTTTTCACGAATGTTATTAATCCACGTAGTTTCATAGAAAGAAAAAATGAATTCCAATCCACTGTTATTAAAAAAGGCGCAACCATAGGCGCAAACGCAACGATACTTTGCGGTGTTGAAATTGGTGAATATGCGCTTGTTGGTGCGGGTGCAATTGTTACCAAAAATGTTCCGGCCTTTGCATTAATGGCGGGCAACCCCGCGAAACTAACTGGCTGGGTAAGCGAAAAAGGTAACAAACTCATTTTTGATGAAGCCGGTAAAGCAATATGCGAACAAGGTGGAGACACTTATATTTTAAAAAGCAACATTGCTGTTAAATTATAGGGTGTGTACGCTTTTAATTATATTTTTGCGCCCTTAAAATGAATGCTTGGCAATACAACAAACCATATTAATAACGGGTGGCGCAGGATTTATAGGTTCTCATCTTACGAGGCTGTTTGTAATAAAATACCCGGATCAAAAAATAGTAAATCTTGATAAGCTTACCTACGCCGGCAACCTGGAAAACCTGGTTGATATTGAAGGTGCTCCTAACTATACTTTTGTAAAAGGCGACATAACAGATATCGATCTTTTAAAACAACTTTTTGAGCAATACCATTTTACCGGTGTTTTACATTGTGCAGCCGAAAGTCATGTTGACCGTTCCATTTCAGACCCATTGTCGTTTGTAAAGACAAATGTGCTTGGTACGGTTTCATTACTACAAACGGCAAAAGAATATTGGAAAGATGACCTGGCCAATAAATTATTTTATCATATTTCAACAGATGAGGTGTATGGCTCCCTGGGAGAAGAAGGATTTTTTACCGAAGAAACAAGGTATGATCCACGAAGCCCCTATTCCGCCTCCAAAGCATCTTCCGATCATTTTGTAAGAGCATTTTATCATACTTATAAATTGCCTGTAATTATTTCCAATTGCTCCAATAATTATGGCCCTTATCATTTTCCCGAAAAACTGATACCGCTGTGCATCAATAATATTTTACAAAAAAAACCACTGCCGGTTTATGGCAAAGGCGAAAATGTAAGAGACTGGCTGTATGTGGAAGATCATGTAAAAGCCATAGATATTATTTTTCACAAAGGAAAAATTGGTGAAACCTATAATATCGGTGGCCATAATGAATGGAAGAATATTGATATTATTAAAGAACTTTGCCGGCAGATGGATGAAAAATTGGGAAGGCAGAAAGGCGAATCTGAAAAACTCATAACTTTTGTGAAAGACCGTGCCGGTCATGATCTGCGCTACGCGATAGATGCAACAAAATTAAAAGAAGAATTAGGCTGGCAACCTTCATTGCAATTTGAAGAAGGCCTGGGAAAAACAATTGACTGGTATATTGCCAACACAAAATGGATGGAGGATATTACTACCGGTAATTATCAGCGTTATTATGAAGAGCAATATGAAAAAAGATAGATCATGAAAGGAATTATTTTAGCCGGTGGCTCAGGTACAAGGCTGTATCCCATTACCATGGGAATCAGTAAACAGCTAATGCCTATTTACGATAAGCCGATGATCTATTACCCGGTGAGTACATTAATGCTGGCGGGAATAAAAGAGATCCTGGTAATTACTACCCCGGATGATCAGCAGCAATTTAAAAAATTGTTGGGCGATGGCTCACAATGGGGCTGCAGCCTGCAATACGCAAAACAGGAAAAGCCAAATGGCCTGGCACAGGCATTTGTTATTGGAGAAAAATTTATTGGTAAAGATAGTGTAGCATTGATATTAGGAGATAATATTTTTCATGGCAGCGGGCTTTCAGCCTTGCTTCAAAATTCAATTGAACCGGAAGGCGGGATCATATTCGCTTACCAGGTAAACGATCCGGAAAGATATGGTGTTGTTGAATTTGATGAAAAATTCAATGCCATCAGCATTGAAGAAAAACCGGCCAACCCCAAATCAAAATATGCCATTCCCGGATTGTATTTTTACAACAATGATGTTGTGCAAATTGCAAAGAAAATAAAACCGGGTGCAAGAGGTGAATACGAAATAACAGATGTGAACAGGGCATACCTGGAGAAGAATAAATTAAAAGTCTGTGTATTTAATCGTGGCATTGCCTGGCTTGATACCGGTACTTTCGAATCGCTTCATGATGCTTCAGAATTTGTAAGGGTGATAGAAAAAAGGCAGGCATTTAAAATTGGCTGTCCCGAAGAAGTTGCTTACAGGATGAAATTTATCGATAAAAAAGCTTTGCTGAAACTGGCTAATAGTCTTTATAAAAGCGGTTATGGCGAATATTTAAAAACCATACCATACTAATCTGGTAAACCATACGGAAGTTGCTTTATTAATTAATAATGTTAAAAACAGAGTCCTACAAAAAAGGGATAATACAATCCACAGCGCTAAACATCTTTACAAAATTCATTGCATTTTTTATCACGATCGTTATAGCTTTTTATTTAGGGGCAAACGTTGAAACGGATCTCTACTTTTATATCTTTTCCACTGCTTCTTTAATTGCTGCTGTGGTTAATGGGCTCGTGGTGAGTGTGATCATTCCCGAAGGCATGCACCTGGAAGAGAAAGTGGGACATGTTGCAGCCATGCGGTTTTACAATTTTTTTGGATTATTATTTTTTGCACTCGGTTTTATATTATTCCTGGTCCTATTCTTTTATTCGGTACCCCTCTTCACTGCAGTTTCAGCCTTCAACAGCAAGGTGCTAAACCAGCATCGCTATTTATTAACCATCAGCAGTGCTCTGCCGTTTTTTTTAATTTTATCAAATTACTTAACGTCGGTACTAACTACTTTAAAATATTTTACAGCTCCCTTAATTGCAAATGGCATCGCCTATATCCTGGCACTCGTTTCTCTCGTTATTTTTCACAAAATCGCCGGCATAAGTGCTGCATTAACCGGGCTGGTAGCGGGTTACATATTGAATGTTATTTTACTGCTGGCATTTATGTTTGTAAAACTTAAATGGAAATTCTCTTCATCAATAAAAGATCTTTCAAAAAGAATTAAAACAAATTTATTAACCGTGCTTCTTGGAAGCCTGGCATCTTTTGCTTTCAATTATGGTGTTATTGTTTTATTGATCTGCCTGGCGCCGGGTACTTATTCGGCCTATAATTATACCATGCAGGTAGTGAATGTTCCAATAGTATTTATAGTTACACAAACAGCTGCTGTTGCGGGTATAAAATTTAATGAACTTGCTTCGCGTAACCTTCATATTGAACTGAACAAAATATACCAGGAAAGTATAGGGTTGCTGCTTTTTTTAATAATACCATTTTGCTTCATAACTTATTTGTATGCAGATGTGATCGTAAATTTTTTATTTTTAAGAGGCGGATTTACTACAGAAGCTGCACACAAAGTAGCCCTGTTTTTAAAATACATGATCTTCCTCGTGCCTTGCCTTACTATTGATTCTTTTACAAGTAAGATAATAACTGCACAAAAAAAAGTTAGAGAGGCCTTTTATTTCCAGTTAGGTTTTAATGTAGTACTATTCGCCATATTATTGGTGGCTACCCGTTATTATGTGGAATATGGTTTTATTTTTTCTTACTTGCTGGTGTATTATATATATGTATGCGTGGCCGGCATTTTTTTATTCCGGTGGCTGGTTCCTTTCATTATGTATAAAAATGTGCTTAAATCTTTCGCCGGCATTATGTTGTTTAACATACCCGTTATTGTTATATATTATTTCATTTTTGGTATACACCAGCCGGTGCCCATTCTTATCTTAATTACCTTTGCATATTATTTGATAATTGTAATCGCTAATCATTTTATTAAAATAAACAGAGCAACATCGTTTCATTTATCAAATATTTTAAAATTAAAAGTGTTTAAACCTCACAATGAAAATTAATTACGAACTACTTTTACTGGAATGGAATGGCATTGCTGGATATACACGACATATTAAGCGATTATTACAAAATTTCAGGAATAAAAAACTGATAACTATAATCTTAAAAACTGGAGGAAGTTGATACATGGAACGAACACGGAGATAATGGGGTGGAAGTAAATGGTAAAAAGCCATTAGTTTTTAAGTATAAAAATTTAAACGCAATGTGCCGGATAACAGGAATCATTGATTTTAATAATACCGTTCAACAATCGGAAATACTGATAAACCGGATGCGTGATACCATGGCCATTGGTGGCCCTGACGATTGCGGCACTTTCCAGCATCAAAATAATTATTGTTCTGTATCACTCGGTCATCGCCGCTTATCAATCATAGATACTTCCATTAATGGCCACCAGCCTATGTTATCGGCTGATGAAAATATCGTTATTGCCTTTAATGGGGAAATATATAATTATGCAGAAGTAAAAAAAGAACTTCAGGCAGAAGGCGTTCAGTTTAGAACACACAGCGATACTGAAGTGGTGATACAGGCATACCTCAAATGGGGAATGGCCTGCCTCCACAAATTTATTGGCATGTTTGCATTTTTATTGTATGATAAAAAAGAGAATTTGATGTATGCCGTCAGGGACCGCGCTGGGGTTAAACCATTGTATTGCTACCAGCATAATAATTGTATACTTTTTGGATCAGAATTAAAATGCTTCCACAAGCATCCCTTGTTTAAAAAAGAAATTGATATCAATTCAATGGCGCTCTATTTTCAGTTCGGTTACATTCCGGCGCCACATAGTATTTTCCAGCACACTACTAAAGTTTTACCCGGGCACTACCTCGTTATTGATCTGCGCAAAAAATCTGTTGAAGAGGTTACTTATTGGGATGTAACAGATTATTATCGAAAGCCCGTAATCAGCAATATGCCAATGCAGGATATTATTGATAAAACTGAAAAATTATTGCAATCGGCCTGTAATTACAGGATGGTGGCCGATGTACCCGTTGGTGTTTTTTTAAGCGGTGGTTACGACAGTTCGCTGGTAACCGGGTTATTGCAAAAAGAAACAACAAATAAAATACAAACCTTTACCATTGGCTTCAAAGAAGAAAATTTTAATGAAGCTCCCGCCGCAAAAAAAGTTGCTGCGCATTTAGGAACAGATCACACAGAATATTATTGTACCTATAAAGATGCCTTAACCATATTGCCGCAGTTGCCCGAGATCTACGATGAACCTTTTGGCGACAGCTCTGCCATTCCAACCATATTGGTTAGCCAGGTAGCCAGGGGATCGGTAAAAGTGGCGCTTTCTGCGGATGGCGGTGACGAATTGTTTGGCGGATATACACGTCATAAAGTAGTGATGAATTTAGCGGATAAAATGGTTAAATTTCCTAAAACCATCAGGCAATTTTCTGGTGAAGTGCTGAACACATTAATACCTGATATTTTATTTGCTAACTCAACCAAAAACAGCTTAAGCAAAAAAGCTAATAAGCTTTCAAAGATCCTCCAATCCGGTAATATGGGCGAAATGCTTTACTGGCTTGTATCTCATTATACCCCTAGCCAATTGAGTGCAATCATCAACCCGGTAATAAAATTTCCCATCAAAACCAATTTCAACAAAAGCAACAGGCTGGATAAGAATATCAATGATATAAATTCCATGCTCGCAATTGAATACATAACTTATTTGCCTGATGATATTTTGACTAAAGTAGACAGGGCATCAATGAGTGTAAGCCTTGAAGGAAGGGAACCCTTACTGGATCACAGGGTTGCAGAATGGATGGCGCAACTGCCCGGGAATGTGAAAATTTATAACGGGGTTCAAAAATATATTTTAAAAGAAATAACCCATAAATACATCCCGAAGGAATTGATGGACCGCCCCAAAATGGGATTTGGGGTACCGATAATAAATTGGTTTAAAAAAGATCTCAAGAAATATTTTGATATTTATCTGAGTAAAGAGGCATTACAAAAACACAATTTGCTGAATATTGATTATGTACAAAAAAAGAAAGCCCGTTATTATAACAATGATGATAGTGTTATTCAGGAGTTATGGTTTTTTCTCATGTTCCAGATGTGGTATGAAAAATGGATGTAAGTAGTGTTTTAAAGAATTAAAATAGTCTTCAAAAAGCTTTAGTATTTTAATGAAGATGTAAAAGCAAAAAAATAAAAGAGAAAATAAACACTTGAACGTAATTTTTTAAAAAAGGTATGAATATTTTAGTTACAGGTTGCGCAGGTTTTATAGGTAGCTCCTTAGTGGATTTTCTATTGCTGCATGATCACAAAATAATTGGCATTGATAATTTTGATCCCTTTTATCCGAAGGAAATAAAACAAAAAAATTTAAGCAACGCTTTAAAAAATCCTTCCTTCACTTTCTACCAGTTAAATATCAGCAATGGCTTATCTGTTATTGCCGAAAAAATAGATGTCGTGATACACATGGCAGCAAAGGCAGGCGTGCGGCCATCAATTGAAAACCCCCTGGGTTACATTGAAACAAACATCCACGGAACACAGGAAGTGTTGAATTTCATGAAAGAGCGTGGAATAAAAAAACTGGTTTTTGCATCGTCGTCATCTGTGTATGGCAACAATAAAAAAATACCTTTTTCAGAAAGCGATCCCGTGGATAATCCCATTTCGCCGTATGCATCCACCAAAAAATCGGCAGAGCTGTTAACGTATACCTATCATCATTTATATAAAATTGACGTGATCAATTTGCGTTTTTTTACGGTGTACGGTCCCCGTCAACGACCTGATCTTGCCATTTATAAATTTGTGAGAAAAATATTAAATGACGAAGAGATCATACTCTTTGGTGATGGTAAATCAGCAAGGGATTATACATTCATTGATGATATCCTTACTGGTGTTTATAATGCAATGAATTATAGTATAGACCATACCAATATTTTTGAAACAGTGAACCTGGGAAATAACCTGCCTGTAAAATTGAATGACCTCGTAAGTCTTCTTGGAGAAATAACCGGCAAAAAAATAATTTCTCAAAATACCGGAATGCAGCCTGGAGATGTAGATATCACCTATGCAGATATAAGCCGCGCTCAAACATTGTTTCATTATAAACCTGCTGTCACTATAAAAGAGGGATTAAAAAAATTTGTAGAGTGGTATACAGTTACCGTGCATGATCATCCTGTTTAAGCATCCCCGTTGCTTTACGCTTAAATACATAACTTTTTACATTGTTCTCACGTATTATTATTATTAGGAATATCTTAATTGAAAAGAGGCGAAGTTTATTTAATTTTGCAAAAAATTTTATGATTCAAGTTGGTATAATTGGGTATGGATACTGGGGGCCGAATCTAGTGCGCAATTTTTTTATTCAAAAAGACTGCACCATTAAGGCTGTTGCTGATGCGAGGCAAAACCGTTTAGATATTCTTAAACAATCATATCCATCCATAAATGCAGTGCATGATGCAGAGGCCATAATCAACGACCCGGAAATTGATGCGGTTATCATAGCCACCCCGGTGTATTCTCATTTTGAACTGGCTCAGAAAGCCCTGCTAAATGGCAAACATGTTTTGCTGGAAAAACCCATGGCCTCATCACTTGCTGAATGTGAAAAATTAATTGAGCTTTCCCTGCAGAAAAACCTCGTGTTAATGGTGGATCATACTTTTTTGTACACCGGTGCTGTTGAAAAAATAAAAGAGATCATAGACGATAATACGTTGGGGAAAATTCAATACCTCGATTCTACCCGCATCAACCTGGGGTTGTTTCAGCCGGATATAAATGTACTCTGGGATCTTGCTCCTCACGATCTTTCCATCTTGCGTTATTTATATGATGCTACACCATACAGTATCAATGCAACCGGTGTAAGTCACACCCATAACGGGATCGAGAACATTGCCTTCATGACTATCAATTATGAGTCTGGCTTTATAGCCCATTTAAATTGTTCATGGAGCAGCCCGGTGAAAGTAAGAATGATGATGATTGGCGGCGATAAAAAAATGATCATCTACAACGATGTGGAACCAACTGAAAAAATAAAAATTTATGACACCGCCTACCAGATAACATCTGATGAGGATAAAAAACAAATATTAGTGGATTACCGGGTAGGTGATATTTTTGTGCCCAAAGTAAGCAACAAAGAAGCCCTTGCTTCAGTTGCATACGATTTTATCTCAGGCATTACGCAGCATACCTTTCCCAGGTCTTCCTACATAATTGGGATGGATATTGTAAAGATGTTAGAGGCATCTGAACAATCGATAAAAAATAACGGTATAGAAGTAAAACTTAATTAAAAAAAATTAATGGAAATATTGAATGTTCAAACGGAGAAGCAGAGCCTGAAAAATGTATCTGATGTAAAAATTTTTGATTTAGTGAATGCGTATGGATGCAACTTAGGTAACAACACCAAAGTAGGCGCCTTTGTAGAGATCCAAAAAAAGGAGCCGGCATAGGACAGGATCTAAGATTAGCTGCCCTGAAGAAGTTGCATGACGTATAGATTTCATCAATAAGAACAATTAATGCAACAGGCAGAGAGTTTGAAAAAGAGTTGATATGGGAATATTTAACACAAATAACCGGATAAAATGAACAAGCCGCATATTATAAAATTCCCCAAAATTGGAAATAGCATCCAGGGATATATTTCTGTTGCAGAAAATGATGACTTGCCTTTTGAAGTTAAAAGAATTTACTGGACATACTTTACACCGGAAAATGTTGAAAGAGGCGGCCATGCCCATCATGATCTTGCACAAATTCTTATTGCCGTTTCAGGGAAAATTATAGTAACTACTCAAATGCCCGGTGAAGATGAACAAAGATTTATTTTAGAAAATGCAGATGAAGGAATATATCTTCCGCCATATTGCTGGCATATTATGAAGTATAGCCATAATGCAGTTCAAATGTGTATTGCAAATATGGCTTACCGGGAAGATGATTATATCAGAGATTATACAATATTTCAATCCATAAAATGATACATCCAACTGCTGATGTGCAATCTATTCAAATTGGTACCGGTACTTTTGTATGGCAGTTTGCTGTAATATTACCCGGTGCTGTTATCGGAAAAAACTGCAACATCAATTGCCATACTTTTATTGAGAACGATGTTGTTATTGGTGATAATGTAACTATTAAAAGTGGTGTGTATTTATGGGATGGGATAAGGATAGAAGATCAGGTTTTTATAGGCCCTAATGTAACTTTTACAAATGATAAATATCCCAAATCTAAACAGTATCCTGATGCATATCAATCTACAATAATATCAAGGGGTGCATCAATCGGCGCAAATGCCACTATACTTGGGGGTATAACAATTGGCGAATATGCTATGATAGGCGCAGGCAGTGTAGTAACTAGAAATGTACCTTCTTATGCTTGCATTTCTGGTAACCCGGGCAGGGTAAAAGGTAAAGTTGATGATAAAGGGAATATTATTGAAAGATATTAATTTAACGGTTGAATAGTAACATGATAAAATTTCTCGACTTACAAAAGATAAACGCATTTTACAATGCAGAATTTACTGCTGCATTCAACAGGGTTTTAAAAAGCGGCTGGTTTATACTTGGTAAAGAGGTAGAAGCTTTTGAAAGTGAATTTGCTCAATATTGTGGTGCCAAATATTGTATTGGAACTGCCAATGGATTAGACGCACTTATTTTGATTTTAGAAGGTTATAAGCAAATGGGGGTTATAAAAGAAGGTGATGAAGTAATTGTACCTTCTAATACCTACATCGCCAGTATAATCGCCATATCAAAAGCAGGCCTTATTCCTGTTTTGTGTGAGCCAAATATTAAAACATACCTTATAGATGCAACATTGATTGAGAGTAAAATAACTTCCCTTACAAAAGCAATTTTGCCTGTACATCTTTACGGCCAGCTTTGTGATATGGATGCAATAAATACAATAGCTAAAAAGCATAATTTAAAAGTTATAGAAGACAGTGCTCAATCTCATGGTGCAGTATATTTTAATGGTAAAAAAAGTGGAAACCTGGGAGATGCAAGTGGTTTCAGCTTTTACCCGGGAAAAAATTTGGGGGCATTAGGTGATGGAGGGGGCATTACAACAAACGACCACGAACTTGCGGAAATAATTAAAGCATTAAGGAATTATGGATCTCATAAAAAATATGAAAACTTATACATAGGTATTAACAGCAGGTTAGATGAATTACAGGCCCCGATGCTTTCAATAAAACTTAAGCACCTTACCGAGGATAATGCATACCGCCGGCAAATTGCACAGAGATATCTTACTGAGATAAAAAACGAAAAAATTATTTTACCTGAAGCATATCATCCCAATGCACATGTGTGGCATTTATTTACAATACGCACAAATAAAAGGGATGAGCTTCAATTGTATTTAAAAAATAATGGAATTGAAACAATGATACATTATCCAATTCCGCCGCATCATCAAAAAGCTTATTCTTATTGGCAAGACAAAAGCTTTCCTTTAAGCGAAAGAATACATTCCACAATTTTATCATTACCTATAAGTAATATTATTTCTCATGACGAAGTTTCAGAAATAATAAAGGTGCTAAACATTTATCAATAAGGTGAACCTTATAAAAACTTCGTTTTATACCTCTATATCAACGGCAATTACGTTTTTAAGTGGCTTTATTTTAATTAAGGTTATTGCAATTAAAATAGGCCCGGCTGGCGTAGCACAGTTGGGGCAATTTCAAAATACAACAGCACTTTTTACCCTCGCAGGTACAGCATCAATTACGGTAGGAGTTACAAAATACCTTGCCCAGTTTAAAGAAGATGTTTATAAAAGACAGCAGGTTATAACAACTGCAATTACTACGGTTATTATTTCGTCATTATTTACCGGAATAATTGTTATTATTTTAAGTCGTTTCCTTTCAATAAAAGCATTTCATAGTCCTGATTATTGGAAGGTTTATGTTTTATTCGGAAGCTTCTTAATACTTATTTCTTTAAATCTTCTTTCTTCCTCAATTCTCAACGGGATAAAAGAAATTAAAAAGCTTACCATTGTAAATACATCCGGGGCCTTACTAGGTATAATATTTACAGTTTCATTTGCTAATATATTGGGTGTAACGGGAGTTCTTATAGCTGCTAATTTTACAGCGTTAACTCTTTTTGTAATAAATCTGATCGTGTTTCAAAGGATTCATGGTTTATCAATATACCCATCATTAAAGCATTTTAATAAACCTATTTTATTGCTATTGCTATCCTATACATTAATGAATGTTGTAAGCGGCGCCTTAAGTCCTGTAAGCCAACTCTTTGTCAGGGATTACATCATCAAACATTTAAGTATTACACAGGCCGGATATTGGCAGGCTATGACCAGGATTTCTGATTACTATCTTTTATTTATTACCACAATATTGGGTGTTTATTACCTTCCCACACTCTCGAGCCTCAAAGAAAACCATGAAATAAAAAAGGAAATAATAAGGGGATATAAAATTGTTTTACCTATAGTTGGTTGCCTTGCAATTGGCATGTTTTTGTGCAGAGCTATAATTATAAAACTTGTTTTTACAGATTCATTTACACCAATGAAGGAACTTTTTCTCTTTCAATTGCTTGGAGATTTTTTTAAAATCGGTAGTTGGTTATTAGCTTACCTAATGCTTGCAAAAGCTATGATCAAAACATTTATAATTACTGAAGTGGTATTTACCATAAGTCTTATAATATTCACCAGGCTATTTTTAAATAATTTCGGGCTAATAGGCAGCTCTTATGCGTTTGCATTGAACTATCTTCTATACTGGATTATGATGATCATGGTTATGAGAAAATATTTATTTTAGTTTTTTAAAAACCCTTAGTTTTTTTTGGAATGAAAATTTTACTACTAAAAGAAATTATAACAAATATACATGGCACGGTAACACTGGCGGGTCGTCTTTTTTCTTATTTTAACAACAATGGATATGATTGTTATCTTTCAAAATACGGCGAAAGTGAAATTATAGATTCGTATGGTTCAAAGCATAAAATATTACCCATTAATAAATGGAATTTAAAAGAATATGAATCATTTTACAAAAACCTTGATTTTGATATTATATATTGCCTCACAAGCTATGATGCAATTACAGCCCACCGGTTAAAAAAATTATATTTTAAAACAGCTAAAATTTTTATAGGGGTATATCATCCCAGGCAATTTATGATCCCTACGTATTTTATTAACAATTACCAGGAATATCTTTATACAAAAATTATAAAAAATACACACCCTGCTAATTTGATTTTTATGGATGATGCATGTAGAAAATCTCATCATGAATATTACAATTTAAATTTTGATGATTCTTCCATAATACCTCTCCCAATGATCATTAACAAAAAGCCGCTCAGTGATAACTATGAGAAAAATAAGATCGTATCTGTTGGCAGAATTACGGCATTTAAGCCTTACCCTTTCGGGGTTGTTAAAGCTATAAAAAAATTAAATGATACCACCGGTTTAAAACTTACATACCATATAATTGGAGAGGGCCATGAATATGACAAGCTAAAAAAGTTGGTTGCAAACTTAAAAATGCAGAAGAACGTAATTTTCTATGGAACAATCCCCTATTCAGAAATAAATAATATCATAAAGGATGCATATTGCTTTATTGGAATGGGTACTACCGTTGGAGAGGCGGCAGGTATTGGGTTGCCATCACTTGTTGCTATTATTGATGAGGAAAATGATAGTTATGATCTGCTTGGAAGATTGCCAAATAATATTTTAGGTGAACCCGGAGAAGATTTACGTACCATACCTTATGAGGAATCTTTATACAATCTCTGCAACCTTACACCCGAAGCATATCAAAGAGAAAGAGAATTATCTTTAAAGAAAGCTGCTTATTATGCAGTTGAAAATGTTGCAGAACTATTCATAAAGGCATTTAAAAAGGGAGCTGACGATACTTTGAAATTTTCTACTTTAGATCTTTTACTTTTTGAAGCTACCAGAATTCAATTAAAATTCTTTTTAAAAAAAGGGTACAGACATAAATAAACTTGATAATAGTTCACGTTCAAAAGCTTTCACAAATCTCCTGATTTAAAAGAAATAATCATTTATGAGCTTGCCCAATTTCTTATTTTAAGAAATGATTGATTAAAAAATTCGGGATTAGCTCAGTACAACACGGTCTTAAATTGAATCGCGTAGTTTCTGGATATATTCTCAAGCTTTCAAATATTGTTTTGCTTATGAGCGTAAACAAGGGAAGTTTATTTACCTTCGCCGAAAATTTTTATGATCAAAAAAAGTATTATAGGGTATGGATATTGGTGCCTGATTTAGTAATTAATTTTTTAGTTAAAAGGATTATAAAAATAAAATCCTTTGATATTAGAGGCATCCCAACAATCGATAAAAAATAACGGTATGGAAGTAAAACTTAATTAAAAAAATTAATGGAAATATTGAATGTTCAAACGGAGAAGCAGAGCCTGAAAAATGTATCTGTAGGCGAAAATGTAAAAATTTTTGATTTTGTGAATGCGTATGGATGCAGCATTGGCAACAACTCCAAAGTAGGCGCCTTTGTAGAAATTCAAAAAGGAGCCAGCATAGGACAAAACTGTAAGATCTCAAGCCATAGTTTTATTTGTGAAGGCGTACATATTGCCGATAATGTTTTTATCGGCCACAATGTTACTTTCATCAATGATAAATTTCCGCGGGCAACTAATGAAAATAACGCCCTGCAAACTGAAGATGACTGGGTATGTGTTGATACAAATATTGAAGAAGGCGCATCCATCGGTTCCAGTGTTACTATTTTATGCGGCATCACAATTGGTAAAAAAGCCATTGTGGGCGCGGGTTCCATGGTCACAAAAGATGTGCCTTCAAAGGCAGTGGTGGCAGGTAATCCCGCACGCATTATTAAATACGTTGATTAAAATAATTTTTTATGTTACTTACTAAGAATAAAATAGCTTGTCTTGATCTCAAAAAACAACACCAGCTTATTAAGAAAGAAGTTTTTGAAGCCTTCGAAAAAGTGTATGACCAAACCGCTTTTTCCGGAGGCTCTTTTGTTGAGGATTTTGAAAAACCCTTTGCAACCTTTTGCCATACAAAATATGCTGTTGGTCTTGATAACGGAACTTCCGCTTTACACCTTGCGCTTTTGTGTTTAGGAATTGGTGTGGGAGATGAAGTGATAATACCTGCCAATACTTTCATAGCAACTGCCTGGGGCGTATCCTATACCGGGGCCATTCCTATATTTGTTGATTGTACAAGCGATACCTGGGAAATAGACCCGGCTAAAATTGAAGAAAAAATCTCTTCAAAAACAAAAGCCATAATCGGCGTTCATTTATACGGACAACCATTTGACATTGATGGTGTAAAAAAACTCTGTGAAAAACATAACTTGTATTTATTGGAAGACGCAGCACAGGCGCAGGGTGCAACGTATAAAGGAACACCTGTCGGGGGTTTTGGAGAGATGGCCTGCTTTAGTTTTTACCCGGGTAAAAATTTAGGAGCGTGCGGAGAGGCAGGTGGTATCACTACCAACAATGAAAAATATTATACGCATTTGCAAAGTTTAAGAAACCACGGTTCAGTGGTTCGCTATTACCATGATGAAATTGGATTTAATATGCGCATGGGCGGACTGGAAGCGGCATCACTGAAAGTAAAATTAAAATACCTGGGCGGATGGAATAACAGGAGAAGAGAAATTGCAGCCCTTTACCAGCAGGAAGTAAATAATTCTAAAATAAAAATGCAGGCACAGCCCGACTGGTCTGGCTCAGTATATCATTTGTTTGTTGTAACCGTTGAAGACCGCGATGGATTTATGAAGTACTTAAATCAGCACGACATTTATCCTGCCTTACATTATCCTGTGCCCTGCCATTTGCAGAAAGCCTATGATAACCTGGGATATAAAGAAGGTGATTTCCCAAATGCTGAATACCTCGCTGCGCATTGTGTGTCCCTGCCCATGTTTGCAGAGTTAACAGATGATGAAGTAAGCACTGTAATAAATTGTTTAAATCAATATTGATCACGAACGATTTTGCCGGCCACCTATGTCTTCACAGGAAAAAAGTTTACCTAAAAAATTAATTGCCCTCGATACTTCCTATACACTGGAAGATATTGAGAAACGGGGCATTTTAAATTCTGTTACTTGCCGCGACCTGGATGGATATTTTGAACATGTTTGGACGGTTCATCCTTTCGCTACCATTATTACTACTGATGCATGGGCATCAAAATATGGTAAAGCACAATGGCATACACTTTCTGCAAGGCATACTTTTATTGAAGGAAAGATCGGCCGGTATGCATGGCTAAAAAATATTTTTCCTTTAAATTTCCTGGCCTCGCAAACAGGTTTGTTTTTTACATTAAGGCGCCTAATAAAAAAAGAAAAGATTTCAGTTGTACGGGTTGGTGATCCATTATACCTCGGGTTGTTTGGATGGCTGTTAGCGCGCGTGTGTAAAATACCATTGGTGGTGCGGGTTGGCGGCAACCACGACAAAGTTTTTGAAACAACCGGCAGGCCTATGCAAAAACGCCTTTTCTTTAACCGCAATATTGAAAAAAGGGTTGAGCATTTTGTTTTTTCTCGCGCTAACCTTGTAGCCGGCGCTAATTATGATAACCTCAATTTTGCGTTGGCCAATGGTGCAAGAAAAGAAAACAGTACCATATTCCGTTATGGAAATCTTTTGTATGAAGGACATTTTACAGATCCTAAGAACAGGAAAGATGGAACGGGATTATTGAATGACATCGGTATAAAACCAAATTCTTTTTTACTTTATATTGGCCGGCTGGAAAAAGTGAAACATCCCGATCATGTTTTAAAAACGTTGGCAGATGTGAGAAAAAACGGCCATGATGTAAAAGCCTTGCTAGTAGGAGATGGGGCAATGCTGGATGAATTAAAACAACTGGCTATAAGTTATAATGTGGCTGACCAGGTTGTTTTTGCGGGAAATCAAAACCAGGAATGGCTTTCAAGGATCATACCTTTATCAGCAGTTGTGTTATCCCCTCATACCGGCAGGGCCTTGTCTGAAGCAGCTTTGGGGGGTGTTGCAGTAGTTGCATACGATATCGACTGGCAAAGCGAACTGATAGAAAATGAAGTAACGGGTTTACTTATTCCGCACCCGCAACAAAAAGAATTCAGTGATGCAACAGAACGGTTTTTAGATGATAAACCCTTCGCTGAAAAAATGGCAGCAGCTTTAAAAGAGAAAGCTTTTGACATGCTGGATCCTCGAAAATTAAATCAGCACGAGATCGATGAATACAATGCATTGCTAATGCGAAATAAAAAACATGATTGATTTTTTTGTTGCCCTTGATGCATAATAAATAAATTTGTTCGGGCATTGGCCAAAATTTATTTCACAGCATTTAAATTTCTATTTTTCTTTCCCTTACATTTAACCGGTACGTAGCAAAAAATTCCACGAATGAAAATAATACATGTGCTGTCGGGATTAACAAAAGGAGGCGGGGAAAGGGTTGCTGTGGAACTGGCAAATGCTGCTGCACAAAATGGAGATGTGGTTAGCATCATTGCTGGCTGGCCTGTTGATCCTGAATTTTTACAAAAAAATATTGATCCAAAAGTTGACATAAAGTTTGTTGCCAAAACTAAACAGCTTGCCTATTTAAATATTGCGCCCTGGATAATTAATAACAGGAAATGGATATCTGGCAATGATGTGCTGCATTGTCATCTTAGTTACGGAGCATTTTTTGGAGCCATGGCAAGCATTCTCCTAAAAAAATTTTCCCGCAATAAAAAGCCGGTAATTATTGAAACCTATCATGCTGTAGGAATGCAAATTCCAAAAATAGACCGGTGGATACATTCCCGTATGATGTTGTTTCACAATGGCGTTGCATTTATGGCAAAGGATCCATTTTGGGATAAATTTATGGCAAAACACCCGGCATCAAAAACGGGTATTATCCCAAACGGGATCAAGGTGATGCAACCACAAAATAACAGCGGGGGCATGCCACTGATCAAAGATGAACATATCATCTCTAATTATAAATATGTTGTTGGTACGGTGGGTATGCTGCGGCCAGACAGGAAACCAGGTTTATACATTCCCATCTTCCTTGATATTTACAAGGCACTTGGAGAAGAGGTACATTTTATTTTAGCGGGCGGTGGAAGTGAATTCGAAAATATTAAAAGCCAGGTAAATGCATCCGGACTTACCGAGCAAGTGTCAATGCCGGGATTGGTGAATAACCCCCTTGATATAATTGCACAACTTACTATTTATGTTTCTGTAAGTGTGGGTGATACCGCCGGAATTTCTATGATAGAAGCTGCCATGTGTGGTATCCCCGTTGTCGGCATACAGTTAATTGAAAATTATAAGGCTAATGAAAACGACTGGGTATGGTCTGATGCCGATGGGAAAGAAGTTGCTAAAAAAATTATTTTTCTATTGCAAAATCCCGGCGAGCGTGAAAAACTTGTTGCCTCTCAAAATGTGTATGTAAAAAAACATTTTACTGCCGACGCTATGTATGCTGCTTATGATGCATTTTATAAAAAAATCTTAGCCGGCTAATCCTGGTGTTGCTTATGTAGTTGTTGTAACAGCCACCTGTTGCACCATTACTTTTTTAGTTACTTTTTTCTGTGATAATTTTTTATTTAGAATAAGTAAAAAAACAGCCCAGAAAGGCAGGAATGGTGTTTTATAACGTACCATGGTGCCAAAATTAAAGGTGGTCATGCCAATGATCAAAGCCAGAGTGATACTGAATATTATGGCAAACACCTGGAAATTTTTATTGATGAACAGGTTTCTTGTAAACAGCCGTGTTCTGAATAAAACTTTTACAAAAAGGAACATGAAGAAAAGATTTTCCAGCACAGTAAATATCATCAGCACATTCGAGATCTCCCAGGGCCAGGGCCTGAAAAATACATTCGCCATCGCCTGCGGAATAAATTTTAGAATGCCTCCAATGCTGGTTACATCAATATTCTGTACATCAATTAAACTACCGCCGCTTTCGCCGATATACCGGTAATTATTTAAATTGATCGAAATAACGTCTGCTACATTCTCTTTCACAATGCCGGTAACCGTATCAGATAATAAATAACCACCACCCACCAGTACCACGATCATGAAAAAATAAAAGAAGAATTTTTTTATGGGGTTTTTGTTAATGATTCTTTTGATCGATGAATAAAAGATCCAGATGCCCATGCCCAACAGGAGGCAAATGAAAATATAATTTTTAGCGGTGAGTAAAATATATCCATAGAAAATGATGAGCAGTAAAGAAGCAAATGAAAAACGGCGAAAAATAAAGAGATCGGTCAGCCTGCTGAAAAGCACGCCCATCGCAAGCATACATATTGGTTCCTTTGCGAGGCCACTGCTCCAGAAAATACAGGATGGAATAAAGATACACGCCAGCAGTATCTCTTTGTAATATCCTCCAATTATCTTTTTCAGCGTTTTGTAAATGATGACAAAACCAATAAAAGATAAATTGGTAAAAACAAAGCTTATTACTAAAAAGCGGTTGAAAGTGAAAAATGAAATGAAGCAGCAAATTTTATGGATGATAAAATTGCTGTCGAGGTAATAACTGTAACCGGAAAGATATTCGTTCTCGTTGGTGAAAGAAGAAATATATGCTTTAAATGTTGCGGCATCCTGGAAGAAAAACTTCACATTCGAAAAGTTGCTTAAAACAGACTTGCGCAATTCTCCCGCGAGATTATAATATCCCAGCGGATCACCGTATCCATAATAATAAACGATAAGCCATGCATATAATATACAGGCAAACATTTTTAAAAACCAGCCGAACATTATTAATTTATATTCTGATGGCGACGTTGCTGTTTTTTTGACATATCTCCGGGCAATAAAGAAAAATATCAGCCCGTAAGGCACTAACAATAAATAATCGTAATAAGCTATAACTTGCATGAAATATACTATAAAAGACTACTATGTGTGGTATTGCAGGAAGTATTAATCTCAGTTTTGATCATTCAGCTTTATTTAAAGAATTATACCATCGCGGGCCTGATGAGCAAGTTACCTATTTGTATAATAACCTCAGTTTATTTCATTTCCGCCTCGCCATACAAGACATTGCCTGTGGCATGCAACCCATCCACATCAACGATCTTACCATAATTTATAATGGTGAAATTTACAACCACGACGAATTAAAAATTAAATATAATTTAAAGTGCAATACCAATTCTGATACAGAAGTTTTGCTGCGGCTTTATGAATTGAAAGGGATAAAAATTTTAGATGAGGTTGATGGCATGTTTGCCGCCGCCATTTTAAACCGCGCAACAAACGAATTAATTTTATTGCGTGACCGTGCCGGGAAAAAACCACTTTATTTTTACCAGGAAAAAGACCAGTTTGTTTTTTGCAGTGAATTAAACGGTTTACAAAAAATGCTACCATTGGAAGTGAATTACCAGCAGTTGTATACTTATTTTCAAAATGGGTTTAACTACAAAACAGCAACGCCTTATAAATCAACTTACCTGTTACCGCCGGGTTGTTCGGCGCATGTAAGCCTTGATGATGGCTCTTTTAAAATACACGAATGGTGGAACATAGAAAAATATTACCACACCAAAAGCAATGATGATCTTGAGACCGCAATGCAAAAAGTTGATGCATTATTGCACACTGCTGTTAAAAGAAGACTGGAAAGTTCCGACCTGGAAGTGGGTGTTTTTTTAAGCGGCGGAATTGACAGTACCATCATAACGGCCATCGCAAGTGAGTACAATAAAAACCTTAAAACATTTACAGTAAAGTTTGATGGAGGCTATGATGAATCAATGTATGCCGGCATGGTTGCTAAAAAATACAACACCCACCACCAGCTGATCGATATCTCTTTGTCAAATCTTAAAAATGATATTGAAAAGATATTGATCAATTATGGTGAACCGTTTTACGACAGCTCGGCCATACCTACTTATTACATTAGCAAAGAAGCCAAAAAGTACATCACTGTTGTACTCAACGGAGATGGTGCCGACGAACTTTTTGGCGGCTACCGGCGCTATGTCCCGTTTTCAAAAATGGATCTCTTTTCAAATAATTCATTTAGAAGATTATCCGCTCTCGTTAGTTCGGTGTTGCCCAATCCGCAGGGTAAACAATCCAAATACAATTATATTTTCAGGCTGATGAAGCTGGCTTCGGCAAAGGGCATCAATTTGTACAATGCTGCCACTATCGATACCATTGCGGGCATGGATGTTTTTAAGCAAACGGCTTTATTTGAGCAGACAAATGATGCAGGTTTTGAGACAGATCTCCTCAGGATCGCAGGCAGTAAACTTTCGGGGCTCGATAAGATCATGCTGCTGGATTTCATTTCCATCTTACCCGGTATGCTGTTGAAGAAAATGGATATTGGCAGCATGGCGCATTCGCTGGAAACACGCAGCCCGTTTCTTTCAAAGGAAATTATGGAATATGCGCCAGGCTTAAATGATAGTTTCAAGGTAAAAAATGTAACTACAAAATATTTGCTGCGGAACCTGGCTAAAAAATATTTGCCGCCGGAAATGATAGACCAGCCAAAGCGGGGATTCGAGATACCATTGGATGCCTGGGTAAATAACGAACTAAAAGATATGATCATCGGGAGTATACAACAGGAGGGATCCCTGTCGTCACTCTTTTTTGAAAAGCCGTTCCTGGAGGGACTTATAGATAAAAAATTAAACATAGAAACAGAGAAACGGTCTAAAATTTTATGGCAATTATTTACCGCGGAAACGTGGTATAAGAATCATGTATTAAATTGCGCCCACAAAGAGCCCTATGCCAAAGAAAGTGTTGATTGTTGCTAATTTAAGTATGCACATTATCAAGGTTAGGAAAAGCCTGATAAAGGCCCTTGAAGATGAAGGCTATGTGGTTGAAGTTTTAACTGCACGGGATGAATATTTTGATACACTCGTGGCCGAAGGTTACAAGATCCACGAGATAAATACTCTTGAGCGCCAGGGGACTTCTGTTGTCGAGCAGGTTAAATTATACCTTGAATACAAAACCAATTACAAAAAGATACGCCCCGATTTTGTAATTCATTACACTATTAAACCCAATATTTACGGCACTCTTGTGGCAA
Organism: Chitinophagaceae bacterium; assembly: GCA_013694745.1. Classification (GTDB taxonomy): domain Bacteria; phylum Bacteroidota; class Bacteroidia; order Chitinophagales; family Chitinophagaceae; genus Ginsengibacter. The sequence goes on along the minus strand of JACDBU010000087.1, from coordinate 3,690 downwards.
GCAGCCTGCACATCCCATCTATTATGACGGTAAACGGACTGGGACAAATTTATGAGAACCAGAAATTATTTAAAATGGTTTCTGTTTTGTACCGGCGTGCCTGTAATAAATCCAAGGCCGTTATTTTTCAAAATGCGGATGACCAGCAAATTTTTATTTCTAAAAAAATTGTTGCTAAGAAAAAAGCATTTTTAGTAAATGGGTCTGGGATAGATTGCCAGCTTTTTAGTCCGCAAATTTGCAATGGCCAGGCCGTACAACCTATGGAGGGTAAATTGAAATTTATTTTAATAACCCGCTTGTTATGGACAAAAGGTGTGCGCGAATATTATGAAGCTGCGGAAAGGATCAAGAAAAAATACCCGCAGGCAACCTTTTATATTGTTGGATATACGCAGGATAATGAGCGTGTAGGTGTTACTTCATCCATCATGCAGGAATGGCAAAAAACAGGCATCATACAATTTTTGGGATCCATACCGGATATTCGTAAGATCCTGTGTGGCTGCGACGTGGCGGTGCTTCCATCGTATTACCGTGAAGGTATTCCGCGTTTTTTAATTGAAGCCCTTGCGCTTGGCAAAGCCATTATCACAACAGACAATGTGGGTTGCCGTGAAACGGTGGTGGATAACTGGAATGGATTTATGGTGCCGGTAAAAAATGTTGATCATTTATACAAGGCCATGGAAAAAATGATAGTGATGACGAATGAGAAGCTTACAGAATTTAAAGATAACAGCCGCAAATTTGCTATTGAAAAGTTTGATGAAAAAGAAATTTTGAAAGTGTACACCGGTTTAACCGATCAATACCTTACTACTCATAATTGATCATGCATTTAATTACCATTAATCATTCCCCGTTTTGGCAGATGTAATTCTAGTTGATGAAAACGATACGCCAGCGGGCACGATGGAAAAAATGGAAGCGCATCAAAAAGGAGTGCTGCACAGGGCATTAAGCATTTTTATTTTTAACAGCAAGGGCGAAATGCTTTTACATCAGCGTGCTTTGGATAAATACCATAGCGGCGGTTTGTGGACGAATACCTGCTGCAGTCATCCCCTGCCGGGCGAAGAAAATAAAAGCGCTGCCATAAGAAGATTAAAAGAAGAGATGGGTTTTGAAACCGCGATAAATGAGGTCTTCACGTTTATTTACAAAACCAGTGTAGGCAATGGTTTAACGGAGCATGAATTTGATCATGTGTTTACCGGCGTGTATGATGGTGAGATAAAGGCTGATAAAAATGAAGTGATGGATTTTTCATACAGAACAATGGCCGCCATCGAGACATTGTTACAAACACAACCCACCTCATTTACAGAATGGTTCAGGATCGCTTTTCCAAAAATTAAAGAACAGGTCTCAAATAAAACCTAAAGACTGTTCATATCCGTATCACTTTTACAAACCTTCCTTTATAATAACTATTCAATGGGGTTATCACCACGCCATTGGCTTTCCCGGAAGATGAATGTATGAACTGGATATTGCCGGCATCATTGGAAATGATAATGCCCATGTGACCAACAAAGCGTTCGGTGCTGTCGGTGCCGGTGAATAAAATAAGATCGCCTTTTTTGGAATAATCTACGGGTATCTCTTTGCCAACATTTGTAAAATCAATAGATGAGCGCGGCACTTTAATTTTAAAGTGATTGTAAACATAGGTGATAAAACCGGAGCAATCAAAACCAACGGCCGGATCTATGGAACCGTATTGATAGTGGGTACCAATAAGGGTTTCGGCAAAGCTGACAATAGAATCAACGGGCATATTTACAGTTGAAACCCGGGGGAAGGGTACAGAATCTTTTAATATTTTTTCATTTTTTTTAAACTGGATAAGCGTATCAGCGGGTATAGAGGATGCAGTTTTGAGTGAATCTGTTCCTGTTGTTCTCATTGAATCACTACCATCATTCACCGGCTTTGAGCCATCGTCGAATATACCGGAGCAACCGATACTGGTGAAGATCATTATACAAAATAGAGCCCTGGTCATGTTTGTAAATTTAAAGAAAAGAAAAGGAAAGAAGTTTAACGCAAAGAACGCTAAGATCCTTTGCGCAAATTTGCGATTCCTTTGCCTTCTTTGCGGTACTGCTTACACCCCTTTGCTAACTTTACAATAACTTTGCATAGTTGCAAAATCAACAACCCAAAACTATAAAATAGCATATGGAATTCCGAACTGAAAAAGATACCATGGGTGAAGTGCAGGTGTCTGCGGATGCGTACTACGGGGCGCAAACCCAGCGCAGCATCGACAACTTTAAAATAGCGCAGGACATCAACCGGATGCCCAAAGAAATTATAAAAGCCTTTGCTTATTTAAAAAAAGCAGCAGCATTAACAAACCTTGATGCAGGAATTTTGAGCAAAGAAAAAAGCGACATGGTAGGTAAAGTTGCTGACGAAATATTAGCAGGCAAACTCGATGAATATTTTCCACTCGTAGTATGGCAAACGGGCAGCGGCACACAGAGCAACATGAATGTAAATGAAGTGATCGCTTACCGTGGTCATGTGCTCAACGGTGGCAAACTCACCGACAAAGAAAAATTTCTTCACCCCAACGATGATGTAAATAAAAGCCAGAGCAGCAACGATACTTTTCCCACAGCAATGCACATTGCGGCGTATAAAATATTACACGACCTTACCATTCCTGCTATTGAAAAATTAAAAGATACCCTGGCTGCCAAGAGCCATGAATTCATGCACGTGGTTAAAATCGGGCGTACGCATTGTATGGACGCAACACCCCTAACCGTAGGGCAGGAATTCAGTGGTTATGTGTCACAGTTAGCACATGGACTGCGCGCTATAAAAAATACCCTGCCGCATTTAGCAGAGCTTGCCCTCGGCGGAACCGCAGTAGGCACGGGCATCAACACGCCACCGGATTATTCTGTGAATGTTGCCAAACAAATTGCGGCACTCACCGGGCTTCCATTTGTAACCGCAGAAAATAAATTTGAGGCGCTGGCTGCACATGATGCCATTGTTGAAAGTCATGGTGCGTTGAAAACAGTTGCCGTTAGTCTTATGAAAATTGCCAACGACATCCGCCTGCTCTCTTCCGGTCCGCGAAGTGGCATTGGCGAAATACACATTCCCGATAATGAACCCGGCTCATCCATTATGCCGGGCAAAGTAAACCCCACACAATGTGAAGCCCTCACCATGATAGCCGCGCAGGTGATGGGCAATGATGTTGCCATAAGCATTGGCGGTGCCACCGGGCATTTTGAGCTGAATGTTTTTAAGCCCGTGATGATCTATAACTTTTTGCACAGCGCACGCTTGCTGGGCGATGGCTGCATAAGCTTCAACGATAAATGTGCCGTTGGCCTGGAGCCCATTATGGAAAATATAAAAAAGCATGTAGATAATTCACTCATGCTCGTTACCGCTCTCAACACAAAAATTGGTTATTACAAAGCCGCTGAAATTGCACAGAAGGCACACAAAGAAGGCACCACCCTAAAAGAGATGGCAGTAAAACTCGGCTACGTTACCCCCGAACAATTTGACGAATGGGTTAACCCGAAAGATATGGTGGGTGAGTTGCCTTCATGATTATTTTGAATGTTGAATTTTAATTGTTGAAATAGATCTCCGCCTGCTTTTAATTTAAAATTTAAAATTTAAAAAATGAAGAAGTGGGCTCTATACATC
>JACDBU010000086.1 GCA_013694745.1 Chitinophagaceae bacterium | reverse complement strand
CGACCAGCTTTACCAGATGGATTTCAGTGAGATGTTTGATACGCATGTAAAAAGTGGTGCAGAGATCACTATCGCAACTATACCCGTAACAGAAAGAGAGGCATCAGAATTTGGAATCCTCAAAACGGACAGCGATAACATGATCACCTCGTTCATTGAAAAACCGGATAAAGAAGTTTTGAAAGACTGGACGAGCAAAACCGGAGATGATATGAAATTACTCGGGCGAAATCATTTGGCCTCAATGGGCATTTATATTTTTAACCGGAAACATTTGTTTGAATTGTTACAAAATGAACACAAGGATGCAACGGATTTTGGGAAGGAAATAATTCCTGCTTCCATTGGAAAATACAAGGTAGACAGTTTTCAATACGATGGGTATTGGACGGATATTGGAAATATATATTCATTTTTCGAAGCGAACCTGGCGCTTACTTTAGATCTTCCGCCTTTTAATTTATTTGATAATACAAAAACGGTTTACAGTCGTGCGCGCATGCTGCCACCCGCTAAGATCAGCGGTACTACAATTGAGCGTACGCTCATCACTGAAGGATGTATCATTCATGCGGCCGTTATAGAGAGTAGTGTTATAGGGATAAGAACAAGGATAGGTATGGGTACAACAATTGTGAGCAGTTACATCATGGGCAGCGATTATTATGAAACATGGGAAGAGATAAAATACGCCCAGGAAAAAGGCATTCCAAAAGTTGGAATAGGCGACAATTGCTACATTAAAATGGCTATCATAGATAAAAACTGCAGGATAGGTAATGATGTAAAGATCAATGGCGGCACACATTTACCCGATAGTGATCATTCGTTATATGCTGTAAAAGATGGAATTGTAGTGGTGAAAAAAAATGCAGTGGTGCCGGACGGATTCGTTATTTAGTGAAGTATTCCGCTAAGCTTGCAAACCGCAGAGTTGTATTTCGGTTATTAATTTATTGTATTTTTATCAAGGTGTATTTTATACACATAAGTTTCTAAACGATTGCTATGGATAAAATAATACATGCGGAGGTAACTCCCCACCCGCCACGTGTTGCAAAACCAACCCTTAATTTCTGGCAGATATTCAATATGAGTTTTGGATTTTTTGGAATCCAGTTCGGCTGGGATCTGCAACGGGCAAACATGGGACCTATCTATGAATACCTGAAAGCCACACCCGACCAGATACCCTTATTGTTTTTGGCTGCGCCACTTACGGGTTTGATCGTTCAGCCTATTATTGGTTACCTCAGCGACCGCACATGGCATCCATGGTGGGGCAGGAGAAGGCCGTATTTTTTTGTGGGTGCTGTATTAAGTACTTTTTGTTTATTTTTTATGCCAAACAGTGGCGCATTATGGATGGCCGCCGGGTTACTATGGATACTGGATACTTCAGGCAATATTGCCATGGAACCTTTCAGGGCCTTTGTTGCTGATAAGCTACCTGAAAGGCAGCGTACACGCGGGTTCGCGATGCAAAGTCTTATGATCGGACTGGGAGGCAGCATTGCTTCGGCACTACCCTGGATACTTTCTAACCTCTTTAATGTTTCCCGTAAAAGTGTGAATGGAAATATTCCTGATTCTGTAAAATTTGCATTTTATATTGGTGGTACTATTTTTTTATTGGCCGTTTTATATACCATTTTCACCACCAAAGAATATCCGCCTGCTGATATAGGATTTAAAGAAAAAGTAAAGGAAAGCAATAAAGGTTTTGGCGGTGGTGCCAGGGAAATCATCAGTTCGATAAAAAATATGCCTGTCAAAATGAAGCAGCTTGCGCTGGTGCAGTTTTTTACATGGCCTGGTTTATTTTTGATGTGGTTTTATTACAGCACTGCAGTTGCACGAACAGTTTTTGGTGCCTCATCAGAAACAGATCCTATCTACACAAAAGGCGTGGAATTTGCCGGACTTACTCTTTCTTTTTATAATGTTGTAGCATTTATTTTCGCCTTGATCATTCCATTGGTGGCGCGAAAGCTTGGGCGAAAACTTACACATAGCGTTTGTCTTTTTTGCGGTGCGGCGGGATTGATTGCGGTGGGTTTCGT
>JACDBU010000061.1 GCA_013694745.1 Chitinophagaceae bacterium | reverse complement strand
AGGATGATTTTTATCTACATCACCAGCCAATATTTTTTTACTTAATCCATTCACTATTTCTTTTTGAATGAAACGTTTTAACGGGCGGGCCCCATATTGAGGATCAAACCCATTTTCGGCTAAATGATCGAGCAAATAATCCGAGAAAGTTAATTGAATACCGTTCTGCGCAACCAGCTTTTTTAAATGTGCTAACTGTATTTTAATAATGCCTTTTATCTCTGTTTTCATTAATGGTTGAAATAAAATGATTTCATCTACACGATTGAGAAATTCGGGCCGAACAGTTTGCTTCAGCCTTTCCATTACTTCAACTTTTGTTTTTTCCAGAACCTCATCTTTATTACGTTCGGTAACATCGGCAAAGTTTTCCTGTATAATATCAGAGCCCATGTTAGAGGTCATAATTATGATCGTATTTTTAAAATTTACCACACGTCCTTTGTTGTCAGTTAATCGCCCATCATCTAAAACCTGTAACATAATGTTCCACACATCGGGATGCGCTTTCTCAATTTCATCGAGCAGCACCACCTGGTAAGGTTTACGTCTGACCGCTTCCGTTAATTGCCCACCTTCATCATAGCCTACATATCCCGGAGGCGCACCTACCAACCGGCTTACCGAATGTTTTTCCTGGTATTCGCTCATATCAATCCTCGTCATCATGCTGTCATCATCAAATAAATAATCTGCAAGGGCTTTTGCCAGCTCCGTTTTACCGACCCCTGTTGTACCCAGGAAAATAAATGAACCGATTGGTTTTTTAGGGTCATGTAACCCGGCCCTGCTGCGGCGTATGGCATCTGAAACTGCTTCAATTGCTTCATCCTGCCCGATCACTCTTTTATGCAATTCATCCTCAAGATTTAATAATTTTTCTTTTTCACTTTGAAGCATACGGGATACAGGGATACCGGTAGTTTTTGCAACACTTTCAGCGATATCTTCAGCATCAACTTCTTCCTTCAATAACCTCTTTTCACTTATTTCATCAAGCTGCTTTGAGGAATCCGAAATGATCTTTTCCTGTTCCTGCAGTTTGCCATACCTTATTTCGGCAACCTTTCCATAATCACCTTCCCGCTCTGCTTTTTCGGCTGAGAGTTTTAAATTTTCTATTGCTGATTTGGCATTTTGCACTTTATCTACAATCTCTTTTTCCTGCTGCCATTTTGCTCTGAATGTATCTCTTTCAACCGCAAGGTTAGAAATTTCTGTACTCAATTCCTTAAGACGTACCTCATCATTTTCTCTTTTAATAGCCTCTCTTTCTATTTCAAGTTGACGGATGGCGCGCTCAAGCTTATCCAGCTCTTCCGGCATGGAATTCATCTCCAGCCTGAGTTTGGCAGCACTTTCGTCGATGAGATCAATTGCTTTATCGGGTAAAAAACGATCCGTGATATAGCGGTGCGATAATTCAACAGCAGCAATAATTGCCTCATCTTTTATTCTTACATGATGATGTGTTTCATACCTGTCTTTTAATCCCCGTAAAATTGATATGGCATCTTCAACATTTGGTTCATCGATCATTACTTTTTGAAAACGCCGTTCAAGAGCTTTGTCTTTTTCAAAGAATTTTTGATATTCATTTAAAGTTGTTGCGCCAATGGCTCTCAGTTCTCCCCGTGCCAGTGCAGGTTTTAAAATATTCGCTGCATCCATTGCACCGTCGCCACCACCGGCCCCTACAAGGGTATGTATCTCATCAATAAAAAGAATTATTTCTCCATCGCTGCCAGCTACCTCTTTAATTACACTCTTTAATCTTTCTTCAAACTCACCTTTATACTTTGCACCGGCAATGAGCTGCCCCATATCAAGTGCATAAATAATTTTTGATTTTAAATTTTCAGGTACATCCCCATTTACAATGCGATGCGCCAAACCCTCTGCTATAGCGGTTTTACCAACACCAGGTTCGCCTACAAGTATTGGATTATTTTTTGTTCTGCGTGATAAAATATGCAGTGTTCTTCTTATTTCCTCATCCCGCCCGATAACCGGATCAAGCTTGCCGCTACGGGCAAGTTCATTCAGATTTTTACCATACTTATTTAACGCATTGTATTCTGTTTGCGACGTTTGAGAATTTATCGTAGAGCCTTTCCGAAGATCTTTTATTGCAGCTGTTAATCCTTTTTCTGTTAAGCCTGCATCTTTCAAAAGCTTGGCTGCATTATCATTGCCCTGTAAAATTGCCAGCAATAAATGTTCAACGCTAACAAATTCATCATTAAAGGATTTTAATACTGCCCCAGCCTTCAGCATCACATTATTCATATCGCGACTGAGTGACTGGGCTGGTTCGCCATCAATTATTTTGGGCAGCTTAGCAATACTTTCATCAATTTTACTTTCAACAAAAGCTACATTTACATTATTCTTTTTTATTAAAAAATCAATAGCGCTGTCATCATCGGTGAGCAGGGCTTTTAGCAAATGTTCTGTTTCAATATTGGGATTTTTTTCATTGAAAGCAATTTGTTGTGCTTTCTGGAAAACTTCCTGTGATTTTATGGTGAAATTATTTAAGTTCATAATCTGTTATGTATTATTGCTGATAATAGGAACAAATATTCATCCAATAAAAACGAAGCGTTATTTTGTCTTAAAATACGGGTCAGACTGCCGCAAAAGCAGGCTGATAAAATGTATCCTGTTATTATAGCAGGTTGCCTTAAATTATATGGATTTTGCATACCCATAACATTAATGAAATCAAAATTGTTTGAAGCAAAAGAATGTGTTTAGTTGATAACAATACTGCATTTATAAAATCCACCGCAACATCATTAGGTTTTGATTATTGTGGAATTGCTAAGGCAGAAAAACTGGAAAACGATGCACGACGCCTTGAAAGCTGGCTCAATAAAGGTTACCAGGGTAAGATGCAGTACATGGAAAACTATTTTGATCTCAGGATCGATCCCTGCAAACTGGTTCCCGGCGCACGTTCAGTAATAACGTTGTTACTGAATTATTTTCCCTCCCAAAAACAACCCGATATTGATGAGCCCATAATTTCAAAATACGCTTATGGCAGGGACTATCATGAAGTAATAAAAGAAAAATTAAAAATATTTCTCGCGATGATAAAGGAAAATATCGGGGAAATACATGGAAGGGGATTTGCCGATAGCGCACCTGTGCTGGAAAAAAGCTGGGCACAAAAAAGTGGGTTGGGATGGGTAGCAAAAAACGGTAATCTTATTACCAAAAAAAATGGATCTTTCTTTTTTATTGCTACCCTCATCGTTGATCTGGAATTAAATTATGATGATGCTTTTGTAAATGATTATTGCGGAAGCTGCAGGCGTTGCATTGATGCATGCCCCACTGGTGCTATATTAGAAGAGAAAATTATTGATGGCAGCAAATGCATTTCCTATTTTACAATTGAGTTAAAAGATATGCTGATACCCGGCGAAATGAAAGGGAAATTTGAAAACCGTTTATTTGGTTGTGATGTTTGCCAGGATGTTTGCCCATGGAATCGTTTTTCAAAACCAACACACGAAACGGCCTTTACACCGCTTTCGCAAATACTTAATTTTACTACATCAGATTGGGAAGAATTAACAGAAGAAACGTTTAAAATTATCTTTAAAGATTCTCCTCTTAAAAGAAGCAAATTTGAAGGGATAAGGAGAAACCTGGAATTCATTTCATGATACGGGATTTAATTTTAAAAAATGAGCATAACAAGCAACGACCAGAAATATATCTGGCATCCTTACACGCATCAAAAAAATATGGTTTCGCCAATACCGATTGTACGCGGAAAAGGAGCATTCCTTGTAGATGAATCCGGCAATAAATATATTGATGCAATAAGCAGCTGGTGGGTAACCGTACACGGCCATGCACATCCATATATTGCAAAAAAAATTTATCAGCAGGCTAAAACCCTTGAGCAGGTTATATTTGCAGGTTTTACACATAAGCCCGCCACCGAACTCGCGGCACGGCTTATCCCGCTGCTTCCCGGAGAATTTTCAAAAATATTTTACAGTGATAACGGATCCACATCAACAGAAGTTGCTTTAAAAATGGCATTGCAATACTGGGTAAATAAAGGGGATATAAACCGGAATAAAATAATTGCTTTCAAAAATTCTTATCATGGTGACACCTTCGGTGCAATGAGCGCAAGCAGCCGGAGTATTTTTACAAAAGCCTTTAATGAAAAATTATTCGATGTAATTTTTATTGATACTCCTACCGTCGAAAATTTAAATGTCATAAAAACGCAACTTGAGGAAAATAAAGATGGGATAGCTTGTTTTATTTATGAGCCTCTTTTACAAGGAGCGGGCGGTATGAAAATGTATGACCCAAAACTTTTAGATACATTATTAAAATATGTAAAACAGCAAAAGATAATTTGCATTGCAGATGAAGTGCTCACCGGTTTTTACCGCACCGGGAAAATGTTTGCGGGGGATTACATGAATGAAAAGGCAGATATAATTTGCCTGAGCAAGGGATTAACCGGGGGAACCATGGCTTTAGGCGTTACGGCCTGTACACAAAATATTTATACTGCTTTTTTAAGTGATGATAAATTAAAAACATTTTATCACGGGCATTCGTTTACAGCAAATCCTTTGGCATGCAGCGCTGCACTGTCAAGTCTTGATCTTTTTGAGAAAAAGAAATGCATAAATGATATCAAAAGAATAATCGAAAGCAATGCGAAGTTCATGGATATCCTTTCGCTGAATAATTTTAAAAGACGCATCAAAAATATCCGGCAGCTGGGTACCATAATTGCATTTGAAGTAGAAACAGAACAGGAAGATGCCTACTTAAATAATGTAAGTGAGGTCTTCACAAAATTCTCTCTTGAAAAAGGGGTTTACTTAAGATCACTGGGCAATACAATTTATATTATGCCGCCTTATTGCATTACCGGCAAGCAGCTAAAAAAAGTTTATACTGTTTTGAGAAAATTTTTGAACCATGAATAATTTTATTCCCATCGGAAAACCTTTATAGCCACGGCGTATACAATAACTGCCCACAATAGTAAAATGAACACTACCGGCACCTGTGTATGGGAAATTTCTGTAGTAACATTCCAAAAATGCATTCCCTCAAAAGCCACGCTGCGCATGGCCTGGTTCAAATAGGTAAGCGGAAGCAGCCTGGCAATTATTTGCAGCCAGTGCGGAAAAGCATCAATTGAAAAAAATGTTCCGCTTAAAAGAAACTGGGGTAATGTAATAAGGTTCGCAAATGGCGGAATGGTACTGTCACTTTTTGCCAGGCCGCTAACAATAAATCCAAAACCCATAAAAACTATCAGGCCCATAAAACTAAGCACCATCATTTCCAGAAATGTTTCAAAGCCATGTATGAGGGTGAAACCGAAAAAGAAACGGCCGAAACCGATTATTACAACTGCAGTGATCAATGAAAAAAGTACCCGGCTCAATCCCTCTCCCAAAACAATATAAGTCCGGTTTATAGGCGTGGCAAAAAATCGTTTTAAGACCAGCGTATTCCGCAAACTAAAAAACATAAATGCCACACCAAATACGCCTGCACTTAATAATGAAAAGCCAAGCTGGCCGGGCAATATAAAATCAATGGTCTTATATTCTCTTCCGGGAATCTCGGGTTGCATTTCAATCTTTGCAACGGTGGGCCGGTTGGGAAAATTTCTTTCATCTCCCTGCCTTATTACTTCACTCAACTGCGAGCGAAAGATCGGGAAACGGTCTATGCTGGCTGAGGATGTTGTGGTTTTAAATAGGTATTGGTATGCACCATTACCAGCCTGTATGGAGTCTATTGAGATCAACGCTGCAATATTTCCCTTGCCCACTTCTTTCCTGGCGTCTGCTTCAGTAAGATTTGTGACCAGCCTTATAGAAGGATTTTTTTGTAAGCCATTTTTAATTAGCACATTGTTTGTATCGGAAGCATTTTTTAAAGCCACATTTACTGTAATTCCACCACCACCGATAAATCCAAAAACCAATATAAATATGAGGGGAAAAACAAAGCTGAAAATTACCGCCGAAGGACTGCGGAAAATAGCACGCAAACTACCTTTTGTAATTGCTAGCATTGCCGTAAGCTGACTATATGGTTTCATTTTTAATATTAAGTGGGTAAAACTATCGGATAAAAATTATATGAAAAAATTTGGGAAAGAAAGACAAATGACGTAAATTTGTTGACAAATGTCAGCCATGGAAAAAAGTAAGTCACATAAAGCAAACCTTGCCATTAATAAAACTAATACTAAAGCTTTAAAGGTTGCAGAACCGGAAGTTCCATATCCTTCTGTAAAATCTACATCACTTTTAAAAGATTTTAATTATAAAGATTTTAAAAAAATTGCAGATAACGTTCCATTTTCCATAAAAGAGTGGGCTGATATATTGCATATTTCCGAAAGAACCCTGCAGCGCTATTCTAAAGCCAACAGCAATTTTACATTTAGTGTTGTTGATAGAATTTTACAAATTGATAAAGTGATAAAAAAAGGTATTCATGTTTTTGGCAGCCTCAATAAATTTAATCTTTGGATACGTGATAATCCGTACATGCTTGAAGGGCGTTTATCACTGCAATCGCTAGGCAGCATTGATGGCTGCAATATGATTATGATACAATTAGGAAGAATAGAACACGGCATTTTAGCATGATTATTTACCGGCTAACAAATAAGGAATTTGCATCCGACATTTCAGGTGAAGGTTCAAAATTATATGGCGGCAGGTGGAACAATATCGGCACAGCCGCAGTTTACATATCTGAATTTATTTCACTGTGCATACTTGAATTACTGGTAAGAGCATCCAAAATTACATCTCCGGAAGGCTATATGTTATTATCTATACAAATTCCTGAAGCGGCGGTCATTGAAATAGAAACTAAAAAATTAAAGCCGGGATGGGAAAATAATGTGGAATATAGCCAATGGATAGGTGATCAATTTTTAAAAAATAATAAATCGTTAGTATTAAAAGTACCCTCTGCAATCGTTCCCCAGGAACATAATTTTATTTTAAATCCTTTACACAAAGATTTTAAAAAAGTAAAGATCATTTCTTCTGAATTATTACATCTTGATAAAAGACTTTTAATGCAATAAGATGAACACAGCATTTTTACTGATTGGCGGCAATATAGGGGATCGATCTGTAAATTTACAACTTGCTAAATCCCGGCTCCAACAACACATTGGTGAGATTGGAAAGTGCTCATCTGTTTATGAAACAAGCGCATGGGGTAACCAGGAACAGGCTGATTTTTTAAACCAGGTAATAACGCTACACACAAAATTAAGTGCTGCAGAATGCATGAAAGAAATTCTCACCATTGAAAATAAAATGGGTAGAGTAAGAGATCAAAAAAATGATCCCAGGATAATTGACATTGATATTTTATTTTTTGATGAGGCAATAATAAATGAGCCTGACCTTATTATTCCTCACCCACAAATACAAAACCGGAAATTTGCATTGATTCCTATGAATGAACTTGCCCCGGAATTTGAACACCCGGTTTTCAATATATCCATTGCGGCACTATTATCCACATGTACCGACCAGCTGGAAGTCAGGCTGCTGAAGTAACCTGGAAGCTTTATCAACAAAGCAATAGCTAAAAAATATTTTTCTTTCCGGTATATTACGCTACACTCAGTATTTTTGATCATCGCGGATGAAGTATAATTTTATAACAATAGAAGGCAATATCGGTGCAGGCAAAACCACGCTGGCACATTTGCTAAGCAAACATTTTAATGCAAGACTGATACTGGAAGAATTTGCAGATAATCCTTTTCTCCCAAAATTTTATGAAAACCAGCGCCAGTATGCTTTTCCGCTGGAATTATTTTTCATGGCAGAAAGATACAAGCAGTTAAAAGACCTGCTGCAGACAAAAGATATGTTTCAAACCCTTACCATTTCTGATTACCTTTTTACCAAGTGCCTGTTGTTTGCAAAGGTTAATTTACCGGATGAAGAATTTCTTTTGTACCAGAAGTTATATGATATAATAAATCCTCAGCTGGTAGAACCTGACCTGCTTATTTATCTTCATGCCCCGGTGGCAAAATTAAAAGAGAATATCAAAAAACGCAACCGGTCTTACGAGATGGCAATAGATCCTGAATATCTTTTTCAATTACAGGAAACGTATACGCAGTATATTAAGCAACACAACATCAAAACATTGTTCATCGATGCTTCCTCATCAGATTTTTTAGGAAACGAAGCACATATAAAAGTGGTTATTGATGCCCTGGATAAAGAGTACGACAATGGCCAGCATTATTTGACCCTTCCATAGTTAACAATGACAAGTGATAATGTAACCAATCCTTTTGCTTCAATCAAAATTCCGGAATACAGGAATTTATTAATGGGAAGGTTTGTTTTTATCATGGGCCTGCGTATGATGGGAACCCTGGTGGGGTGGTGGGTTTATAATTTAACAAACGATCCCTTAGCCATCGGGATCATTGGCCTCAGTGAAGTGATCCCTGCTATTTCATTAGCATTGTATGCCGGGCATGTTATTGATCAGAGTGAAAAAAGAAAATTATTATTAAGAGGGGTTTTCTTTTACCTGCTGGCAGCGATCACTCTAATATTTTTATCAAGTCATTTTACATCCACCCACCTTCGCAATCACTGGATTGCCGTTTGCATTTATGCAGTTATCTTTTGTACTGGCATTATCCGTTCGTTTAGCGGACCGGTTTTTGGAGTTATGATCGCTTATATAGTACCAAAACATCATCTTCAAAATGCCACTACCTGGAACCAGGGAACCTGGCTTTCCGCCTCGGTTTCAGGGCATGCCATCGGTGGATTTTTAATTGCCGGTGTGGGCATTACCGGCACGCTCATTTTCATTGCATCACTGATGATAACTGCCTTTATTTTTTTATTGCGCCTGAAGCAAAAGCCATCTCTCAATATTAAAGGAGAGAAAAAAACCTGGGATAGTGTAAAGGAAGGATTGAAATTTGTTTTCAAGACCAAGGAGCTTTTAGGAGCTATCTCACTTGATCTTTTTGCTGTTTTATTTGGAGGCGCAGTGGCTATGGTGCCGGTATATGCAAGGGATATTCTCAAAGTTGGTCCGCAGGGATTTGGATTTTTAAATGGCGCTTCCGACCTGGGAGCAATTTGCAGTGTTATTTTACTTACACTCTTCCCAATGCGGCGTATGCAGGGGAAAAAACTCATGTTTGCGGTGGCGGGGTTTGGCACCTGTATAATAGTTTTTGGATTATCTAAAATTTTCTGGTTATCACTTGGTGCGCTGTTCATTGGAGGCATGGTAGATGGGATAAGTGTTGTTATACGCGGTACCATTACGCAATTAAAAACACCTGATAATATGCGGGGGCGCGTTATGAGTGTAAATTCAATGTTCATCAATTCATCAAATGAGTTAGGGCAGTTTGAAAGTGGTATAGCAGCAAGGTTGTTGGGTACGGTACGTTCTGTTGTATTTGGCGGATGTATGACGTTGCTTGTGGTTGCAGTAACCTGGTTCAAAGCGCCTACATTGAGAAAAATGGAATATTGATTTATTCATGGCCGTTGTTTTTTTTATTTCTAAATAAAAAATCTTAACCTTTATACATAATTATCATTTTATGAAACGAAGCGTTTTTATCCGTAATGCTGCTCTTACAACAGGCATGTTTATGTTA
>JACDBU010000226.1 GCA_013694745.1 Chitinophagaceae bacterium | reverse complement strand
TTGCGGCTCTTTGCGTTTTTCTTTGCGCTCTTTGCGTTTAAAATATTACCGCAAAGAACGCTGAGTTGTAGGCAAAGAAATCGCAAAGAGCACTATAATATTTCAACTATAACCCCCAAAGTAAAATCCTTTCTGATAATGGAGAGGATTTTTTTATGGGAAGCTTTGTAAAAAAAAATTGGTATTGCGCATTCTGCTTTGCGGCTCTTTGCGTTTTTCTTTGCGCCCTTTGCGTTAAACTTACCGCAAAGAACGCTGAATTGTAGGCAAAGAAATCGCAAAGAGCACTATAATATTTCAACTATAACCCCCAAAGTAAAATCCTTTCCGATAATGAAGAGGATTTTTTTATGCGAAGCATTGTAAAAAAATTTGGTACTGCGCATTTTACTTTGCGGCTCTTTGCGTTTTTCTTTGCGCTCTTTGCGTTTAAAATATTACCGCAAAGAACGCGAAGTTATTCGCAAAGAAATCGCAAAGAAAAACAAATCAATAGTATATTAAGGAAAGCGTTTTTTATTTTCTGTTTTTACGCTTTCTAATATTTTAGCAAACCGTTTAATATCAGGATCATATCCACCGGCATTTTGAATGATCTTGCCCTGCTGATCCACGAATATGTACAGTGGCTGTGCATTCGAATTAGCAATGGTAGCTTCAAAATCAAGATTTTTAGCACCCACATTTCCGATGGCAGATCCATCGAATTTCGAAATATATTTTTCATTCTCCGGCAAGTCCTTCTTTTCATCTACATATAATGAAGCCACAACGAAATCATTGTGCAGTACATTGCTGATCTCCTGTTTAGATAAAACCTGGCTTTCCATTTTACGGCAATTGGCGCAACTGTGCCCGGTAAAATCGATCATGATCGGTTTTTTCATTAGCCTGGCGGCAGCAACCGCTTCATCAAAATCAAAAAATGTTTCAACATTTGGAATTTCTGATTCCAGGATGTCAATGTATTTTTTTGGCCTGATAAAAAAAGTTGATGTATCTCTTACCTGTACTCCCGTATCTGCAAGGTTATTGTAATTTTTATTTTCCCTGATGAGTTTCTCCAGGTTAAAATCCTGGGTTTTATTTTCCGGCAACCAGCCACTGATCCCGTTTAACGGAGCGCCCCATAAACCAGGGATCATATAAACTGTAAAAGCGAGTGTGCCAATTGCAAAAAATAATCTTGTTACCGATAAATAAGGAAGGCCATAATCATTAAGCGGAAGATGATCATCATGCCTGAATTTTAAACTTCCCAAAAGATAAAAGCCGAGCAGCCCGAAAATGATTATCCATAATGAAAGGTATACTTCCCGGTCGAGCAACCGCCAATGGTATGCAAGATCTGCATTTGAAAGAAATTTTAAAGCCATGGCAATTTCAATGAATCCAAAACACACTTTCAGTGTATTAAGCCATCCGCCTGATTTTGCTATCTTATTTAAAAGTCCCGGAAATAATGCAAACATTGCAAATGGTAATGCAATGGCAATTGAAAAACCAAGAAAGCCAATGATGGGGCCGGTTCGGTCGCGTTGCTGGCTTACATCAACCAACAGGTTTCCAATAAATGGCGCGGTACAGGAAAAGGATACAAGCACCAGGGTTAAAGCCATAAAAAATATTCCGGAATAACTGCTGAGGTTGGATTTTGAGTCAATTTTATTTGTCCAGGAAGCAGGTAAGGTTATTTCGAAAGCCCCTAAAAAAGATATCCCGAACATTATGAATAATGCAAAAACAAAAATATTGAACAGGGCACTGCTTGATATTTGATATAAGGTATCTCGCCCAAATAATATTGTAAGTAATAAACCAAGTATGGTGAAAATGGCGATGATCGATAACGAATAAAGGATCGCATTTTTAATTCCCTGTATTTTATTATGACTGCGCTTTAAAAAAAAACTTACTGTAACCGGGAACATTGCGTAGAGGCATGGTTGCAGAACAGAAATAAAACCCCATCTAAGACCATCTAAAAAAGTATGTCCCAAAGATTTTGGAAGAATCTTTACCTGGCCTGTTTTATCGGCCTGTGCAAAAAGCAATGCTGTGGTAAAACAAAAAAATGCAGTCAGGAAAATTTTTGTTTTCTTCATAACACAAGATAAAAAAACAGGATAACAAATCTGTTATCCTATTAAAATTACATCTCCTATTTCAAAGACTAATTTCGAAAGCAATTTCTTTTGGCGGCAAACATTGCTTATCGTTACAAACCATGTATTCAATTGAGCCGGAAACTTTTTTTGTGCCTGGTGTGATCTTTACAAGCTGTACAAAATCAACAGCGCTTTCAAAATATTTTTCATTAACACCAAATTCTTTATTGAAACCGGTTTTCATTTTGCCAGCCTCTTTAATTGTACCTAAAGAATTGACGCTTTTAAATTTTATTTCAGTAGCCTGTGCTCCACCCTCGGGATTTTTTATAGAATAAATATGCCATTTTGGTTCGAGGGATGCTTTAATATGAATTTCGTATTGATTGCTGGTCTTTTTAACAGCCTTGTAATTGAACTTAACAGGATTGAGTATCTGCCCAAAGCTTACACTAAAAATGAACAGGGTAAGTAATGTAAAAAATAACTTCTTCATAATTTCCGTTTGATGCAAATTTACACTTTATCATATGCTTTGCAGAATTCTAAAGCCGTTAACGTTACTTTTAACGTTAGTTTATGGAAAACAATTCAGTCAGTATTTTTTTGCCGTCGATGTTGCCCAAAGCGCTACTGCAGGCCCTTTCAGGGTGTGGCATCATACCCGTAACATTTCTTTCTGAATTGCATATACCGGCGATATTTAAAATTGACCCATTTGGATTGCCCGTTGCATCAACCGTTCCCGATTCGTTGCAGTAGCGATATAGTATTTGCTGGTTCTCTTCTAAATTATTAAGTGTATTATTATCGGCATAATATCTTCCTTCACCGTGCGCAATGGGAATCTTTGCTATTTCATTTTCCCTGTTACTAAGAAAAACATTCTTACATACAAATTGCATGTTGGCATTGCGCAAAAGAATGCCTGGCAGTAACCCGCTTTCACACAAGATCTGGAAACCATTACAAATACCCAGCACTTTGCCACCTTCTCCGGCAAATTCAATAACGCTTTGCATCATTGGACTAAAACGGGCTATGGCACCGCACCTTAAGTAATCACCGTAACTGAAACCGCCTGGTAAAATAATGCAATCCTGTTTATTAAACATTGATACATCTTTATCCTTATGCCATAGCTCAATAACTACCTGTCCCATTTCGTTCTGAAGCGCTTCAACTATATCTTTCTCGCAATTAGAACCGGGGAAGACAACTACACCAAATTTCATTTTGTTGTTTTTAAAATTTGCATAAAGATAAAGCGATATTTTATTTTACCACGTAGCATATCACTATCACCAGGCCGATCATGATCCAATGCAACAATGCCGGCACCCATCTCCTGGACGGGTAAAAAAACGCGCTTCCTATAAATGCAGAAAGTGGAATAGCAGACAAGACCCAGTATTCGAATGTATGCGTAGCGTTTATAAATGGAATAAAAAGAGAAACAATAAGATATAGAAACAGTAAACTCCAGATCTTTCGTACCTGTACAAGTTGCTTCCTGAAATTATTTTGGACAAAATATACCCCTATCAAAAATGCAAAAAATGAAATGCATACTGCTACAATAACCCAGTAGTTTTTATGAAAATAAGGATAGCCCACAGCAAAGCGCTGGATATTGTAGCCAGATAATTTATCCGTTAAAAACAACCACGCTAATAAAAAATAATAGGGTGTTATGATCCCTAATAAAGCAATTATCCATTCGTCGATCCTGAACGGCCTCATTACTACGAGGGAAAATATGATAAGAAGCGCGAAGGCTAAGGAAGGGAAATATAAAAAAGTACAAAGTCCAACAACCATACCCATATTATATAACCCTGATTTGGGATTTTGATTATTGTAAAGACTTCCCATCCTTGCCCAAACCCACAACAGTAGCGAATTTATGATCAGGGCAGCACTGAGGATATTCCATTCCGGGAAAAAAGAAGTGATAAGCAGGTATGCCATTGCAGGCAGGTAGTTTGGGCGCTGCATTAACCGTTGACGATTGATGAGCTTATTGAAGATTATCGCCTGTGAATAAAGTAACCCGTAACTGATTATTGAAAAAATTTCAGGAAAATTTGCACCAATGCTTACCATCCTGGCCAGCAGAACTTTAAATAAAAAGCCATCTGTTTTTTGAGCTGATGGAATTACCGGATGTAAAAACCAGGCAAATTTTAATGCAAGTCCATAAATAAAAAGCAGGAAAGAATTGATTGGATTATTGGCTTTGAATATACCTGTCACGGTTGTTACGTTAATTGGTTAATCCGTTTAAACGTTTAAACGGATTAACGGATAAACGGATTAACGTGCTGACGTTTTAGTAATCTATTTTTGCAAAGCAAATATAGTTGCGGAAAGTACAAGGCACGATAATTTGTTTTGCACTTACCTGCTTGGCAAACCGCGGCATAAACTCATATCCCTTATCTAAACTTTTTAGCGTTGGATTACGTGTTATTTTTCCATCAGGGGTAATGGTTTGATCATCGATGAGCTGGTAACGACGCTCAAGCTCATTGAACAAATAATGCAATTCGCCGCCTTCATTCATGATCGCGAACGACAGGAAATTATCTGTGTCATCATCATACTGGCTTTTACGAATCACGTTGCTCCATAGCAAGTTTCCATCCTTATCAACATTCATAACCGAAATGTTCTCGTAATAATATCTTGTTTGCCCATTTCCTGAAAAGCTTCGTGGGCGGTAATTGTACCAGTATCCCGACGGCGAATACAAATAATAATCATACGAAGACATGTAGGGGTATCCATACAAATAATCCATCCGGTTCCAAGGGCTTGAATGCGATTGGGTATAGTAATCTTCGCCGGTTAAAATAAACCCCCCATCCTTTTTTAAAATTATCTGCCTGATAAAAAAATCATTGAAAGCTATCTTAGTGCTGCCATCGGTTTTCGCTTCCTGCTTTTGCGCATCAGTGAAGAGGAAAGAATGCGCTGCCAATTGTTTACGTGAATTTTTATCCCAGATCCCCGTGTAAAGCCCATCGATATTACCATGCTTTTGTTTATAATAATAGGAGCTTAAAATATAATGCTTATTTACATTATCAATTTTCAGTTTTACTTCATCAAGAAAATTATTATCAAGGTTTATATCATTTGATTCAAAATCATCTGATAATGGAGCTTTAGTTACCATGGAGGCTTTATCGATAAGATCACGGGCACTCACTTTTGTGCTTTTTGTAAAAACAAAATTTCCCTCGTTATCTACCAAAAAATCACTGAAAATATCTTTCCGGTCATCATAAGGCATTATGAGGCGCGACTTATGCAGTAACCCCAGCTGTGCATTGAAAAGAATCGTTGTAAAAAAAAATCTGTCATTCTTCTTTTGAATTTTATAGATCATTACCTGCTGCTTATCCTCACTGTTTATGGTACTGTAAATTTTATTATCTGCAAAAACATTTATGAAGGTTGTGTCCAGTTCCACCGGCTCTCCAATCTTATGTCCATTGCCATCGATCTTTGCTGCCATACAGCGTAAAATACTCCTGCGCTGGTATTGATAAATGATGTACGCAAAATCAGGATATGCAATAAAATCAACGTTGATCGTTTTCTCAGGAATAAAATCCAATGGCACCCGTTCTTTCAGCTTCATATCATTATCGTACACGCTAACCGCAAACCTGTTCCGGATATTTTTGTAAACAAGAAAATTATTATTCACTTTACCGATCACCTCAAAATCTACGGATCGCGAATCATCATTTTCCGGAACGGAATAAGTTATTCGCTGGCAGAAGCAGGCCAGTGGAAGCATCACCAGTAATAATAATCCTGTTTTAATTTTCATAAAATTGATATTGATAATAAATTTACAGTAATAACTTAACTTATAACAAGAGCGATTTAGCAGTAAATACGTTGCTTATTCAAATGTTATTTTAGACATCAAAATAATATTGTTTTTCTTACAGGGAACTAACATTGTCTTGTTATCCACCTGCTTTGCTTTTCCAAGAAAAAAATCACACCTTTTATCAAGTCCCCTGAATAATGGATTTAACCGTAATGTTCCATCCGTCAACAGGCTCGAGTTGTTAAGCCATTCGTTTTTCTTTTTGTCAATATAATCGTAGTAAACAAATATTAGCTGGCTATCAAGCGTCATCACGGCCGGATAATTGTTGACTCGGTTCATGCCAAACAATTGGTTACGGTTATTGAATGAAAATACTATCACCTTTTGTCCTAGTGCAGTTACAATAAACCCGCCATCTTTTTTAAGAATAATATTATTTAGCAAATAATAATTATAAGATTGTTGGATAGCCACAAAATCATTTGCATATTCTTTCTGTTTTTGATCAAAAGCAAAAAAGGTTGGTTTAATATAATCAGAAAGATCACTTTTCAACATCATGGAAAAAAGTCCCTGCACATTTCTGTTTTTTATGTCCTTGTAAAATGAAATAATATAATAAATTCCTTTCTCATTGTTGATCTTAATAATAGGCCTGGACAATATATATTTGCTGAGTTCGAGATCCTTTACAATAAGATCTGAACCATCTGCCGGGGATTCATAAAGATTGACATCACTTTTGTCGGTTTTTACATCCCTGAGCAGGAAAAGAACATTTCCGGTGTTATCTATTGATGGAATGCCGATATTATCATTTCCCGGTGAAAAGGGGACTAAATAATTATCTTTTCTAACGAGTTCCAAATTGCTCTTCAATACGATGTGGTCAACCTGCAATTTATTTTCTTCTAAGTGCGGAAGTGAGCGGCTCAAAAGAATGAAATTTTTATTTTCAGATGTGCTGATGTTATACCATTGGCCAATTACTGATGAATCAATTGTTTTTATTTCTTTTAAAATGCCATCTTCATCAAACTTTGCTATTTTCTCATAAATGATATTTTCATAGGCCACCTGGAAAACGGCCAGGCAATAATCGGGATATAAAATAAAATTCAGAGAAACAGGATAATAATCAGGTATAAAATCCAGATTGGTTTTTCGCAATATTTTCATTTCATTGTCATATACAACCAATTCATTTTTATTATTGTCAGCAGCATACACCATGAAATTATTGCCAACCTTTCCAATGATCTCATAATTGTTATTATCATAAGCCAGCAAACCAGTTTCGGCATAACTGATTCCTTGCGAAAACAATGCAGCAGGCGCCAATAACACGATCAGACCAAGAGCGAATAATTTCATATAATGAATACCTTGCTTTATTTACATTAACATTATTGATCAGGAGCAGTTTGGCAATAAATACGCTGCTACCTTTAAATAAAATTATGACCAAAATATTGATAACGGGTGGCACAGGACTAATTGGTAAAACTTTAACAAGGTATTTAAATGATAAAGGATACGCGGTAATTATTCTTACGAGAAAAAAGAATGAACTTTCCCTGGATCCCATGATTCAGTATGCCAACTGGGACATAGAAATGCAAAAAATTGATGGCGAAGCAATCAGCAATGCAGATTACATCATACACCTGGCGGGTGCTGGCGTTATGGATAAACGCTGGTCGGCAAAATACAAAACGGAAATTCTTGAGAGCCGCACTAAAAGCAGTGCGCTAATATTAAAGGGATTGAGAGAAAATAATAATAAAGTAAAGGTAGTGGTCAGCACTTCCGCAATTGGATGGTATGGTGAAGATCCAAAACCACTTCAAAACAAAAAAGGGTTCATTGAAACAGATCCGCCTGATAAGAATTTTTTGGGTGAAACCTGCAGGCTTTGGGAAGAAAGTATTGCACCGGTAACGGACATGAATATACGCCTGGCAAAACTCAGGCTCGGTATTGTTTTAAGCAACGATGGCGGGGCGCTGGAAGAATTTAAAAAGCCGTTACGATTTGGAATCGCTGCCATTTTAGGCAGTGGAAAACAAATGATAAGCTGGATACATATTGAAGATGTATGCCGTATGTTTTTATATGCGATTGAAAATGAAATATCCGGCAGTTTTAATGCGGTTGCCCCTGAACCGGTAACCAATAAAAAACTAACCTTAACACTGGCTGGAAAACTGCGAAAACAATTTTATATACCGGTGCATGTTCCACAATTTATTTTAAAATTAATGTTAGGGCAGAGAAGTATTGAGATTTTGAAAAGTGCCACGGTGAGTTGTGAAAAGATAAAAAAAGAAGGCTTTATTTTTTTGTATCCCTCTATTGAAGCAGCATTAGACCACTGATCACTGTGATTAGTATGATGCAAAATATTTAGCCACTAAGACTCCAAGGCGCTAAGGAACACAAAGAAAAAAAGGAAAAAAATCTTCTTAGTGGTTCTTTGTGTCTTCGTGGCAAACTTTTGAGGAAAAATTTCTTCTTCGTGTTTCTTTGTGTCTTCGTGTCTTTGTGGCAAACTTTTGAAGAAAAATTTCTTCTTCGTGTTTCTTTGAGTCTTAGTGTTTTTGTGGCAAACTAAAGATCCTCTGTTTTAAATTTCTTTAATGAGAAAAAATAATATGCTCCTATATAAATAAGGCTTGCAATAACCAATATATAAACCGCGGGCGAATCTTTATAAATTACTTTATTGCCAAACGGAATTGGCAGCATAACATCGGTAACTTGCAAGGGCAAAAAATATCCCACCGGACTTAAATTCAGTTTATAATTTATCAAAACAGTAATGAGATATTCGAAGATCAATCCAAATAAAAAAAATACAGCTATAGCCACGCCACTTCGCCTGAAAATAACTGCCAGGAACATCGCAAAACTAATATAGGCCAGCGTTTGTATGAATATATACCCAATGTTTTCCATGCCTTCAAAATGAAAGACAGAGCCTGTTGTAAGGAACCCGAAAAGCAATGCAACCAGGAAATTAAATAAAGTAGCAACTACAGAAAAGAGTATAGCAAAAACAAATTTTACACTTATGAACTGGGTTCTGCTCCAGCCATCAATAATATTTTGCCGGTGAGTTTTAAAATTAAATTCATTGGTTAAAAGCATGATGAATAATATGCCCGGAAAATATAAAAGCCAGCTGCTCATCCATCCAACTGTTTGCCACACTTTTGGGAAACCATAAGGTGTGCCAAGAAGGAAAGTGCTTGCTGGCATTGACTGCACCGTTAATTCATTTATATAAAAGCCAGTATAATTAATGCCAACAATTGCAAAAAAATAAAGGATCGTAAAGATCCAGAAAGCTTTGTAGCCTTTAACTTTCATCCACTCTATTTGTAATAAGTTCAGCATGGTTTAATTATTTGTTAGTTCAAAGAACTTAGCCTCAAGACTTTTTTTCTTTAATAGAAGATGAGTTAATACAATGCCATTTTCAAAACAAAATTTATTTACTTCACCCATATCAGCCCTGCCGGCCGGGTAAAATAATTGCAACATATTACCATCCTGTTTTATGGTTGTTACTTCTTTAAGTTTGGCGGTAACTTCTTTTAATTTGACCATATCACCGGCAGAAATTTCAATCAGGTCCTCATTCACGAGTATTGCATTTACATCCCCGGATGCTATCAACTCTCCCTTTTTTAAAATTGCCACATGTGTACAAACTTTTTCAACTTCATCCAAAAGATGGCTGGCCATAATAATGGTCTTGCCTTCCTGGTGAAGTCTTTTCATAAGTTCTCTTATTTCCGCAATGCCAACGGGGTCAAGGCCATTGGTGGGTTCATCAAAAACCAAAACTTCAGGGTTTCCCAACAGGCAGGAGGCAATTGCGAGTCTTTGTTTCATCCCAAGAGAATAGGTATTGAATTTGGAATCTTTTCGTTGTGTAAGATTTACCATTTCCAACACCCGGGGAATGTCTTCTTTCCCCCTCCCTTTTATAGCAGCGGAGATCTGCAGGTTATCCTCACCTGATAAATAGTGATAGAAATTTGGCGTTTCAAGTAATGTACCAATCCCTTTCCTTTGATTTTCGGTAGGCATTTCATCAAATAAAAGATAACTGCCACTTGTAGGTTTAAGAACATCCATGATGGTTCCTAACAACGTCGTTTTGCCGCTACCGTTAGGTCCGAGGATGCCGAATACGCAACCTTTTGGAACCGTGAAACTCACATTTTTTAATGCCTGGACAGGCCCATATTTTTTAGAGAGATTGTCAATGGTAAGTACGGGCATAAGCGATTGATGTTTTGGCAGGTTTTAAAGATATGGAAAAAGGTTGAGGTTGAGGGGGAGGTTGAGATTGAGGTTAAGGTTGAGGGTGAGGTTGAGATTAAGGTTAAGGTTAAGGTTGAGATCGAGGTTGAGGTAATTATTTTAAATACTGCATAAAATAATCTGTCACTTTTTGATAAAGGTGTGCCCTGTCTTTTCCCAGTACATTATGTTCATGGCCGGGATAGATCATATAATCTACCTGGATATTTTTATCTATGGCAGCCCGTACAAAACGAACCGAATTTTGCTGTACCACAACCGGATCCTGCAAACCATGAATAAGCAGCAGCTTGCCTTTTAGCTTATCTACCTGTTTGGTAAGATCTGTAGCTGCATAGCCCTGTGGATTTTCCTGCGGAGTATCCATATATCTTTCGGTGTACATAACTTCATAATAACTCCAGTCGGTAACAGGACCGCCTGCCACTGCAGCTTTAAAAACACCAGGGTGATTGAGCATAAAATCTACTGTATTAAATCCGCCGAAGCTCCAACCAAACAATCCCATATTTTTTTCGTCAACATAAGAAAGACTTTCTAAAAAATTAACCCCGCTCATCATATCTTCCATTTGCACATCCCCGATCTTTCTAAACATAGCCTGCTCAAATTCTTTACCCCGGTTATCACTTCCCCGCGTGTCAACACTAAAAACTATATACCCTCTTTCGGCCATGTACTGGAACCAATAATCAGAGGCATTTGCATTCCAGAGATTACCGATAAGCTGTACGTGTGATCCGCCATACCAGTAAACAATCACCGGGTATTTTTTTGTACTGTCAAAATTTACCGGCTTATACAAACGGCAATACAATGGCGTTCCATTTTTATTATTGATCGTAAATACAGTGAGTTTACCTAAACTATAATCTGCTAAAGGGTTGGAGGCATTAAAAAGTAATTTTGTTTTTACAGCGCGAATATCTATAAGTTGTATAGTTCTTGGAATATCGATCGAGCTGTAATTATCAATTATGAAATTACCATCGGTACTAACCTGCGTACCATGCCCGTTGAAGCCTTGTGTTAAACGTTTTGAGACACCACTTTTTAAATTCACAACATATGTATTGCGGGTAATCGGTGATTCCTCTGTTGACGAATAAAACAAATTTTGTCCGGAAGGATCGAAATCTTTTACACCCAATACTTCCCAGTTTCCTTTGGTTAATTGTTTAACCACGTTACCATTTATATCATAGAGATACAAATGATTCCATCCATCGCGATTGCTTTGCCAGATAAATTGCGAAGGATTATTTTTCACAAACAACATAGGCACTAATGGCTCAACATATTTGGCGTCGTGTTCTTCAAACAATGTTTTTATAAAAAGGCCCGAGGCGGCTTCGTACTGGTTGAGCTTCATATGATTTTGCTCACGGTTTAGCACGGCTATAAATATATACCTGTCGTCCGGGCTCCAGGCAATGTTGGTGAGATATTGTTCTGCAGGTTCACCTGTCTTTAGCCAAACCGTTGATTTGGTTTCTGTATTGTAAACCCCAACTGTTACGTGGTGGCTTTTATCACCAGCCATGGGGTATTTTATATTCACGTTTTTTGCAGGGCGCTGGCTCCAGTCTATAATCGGGTAATCCGTTACCATGCTTTGATCCATACGGTAAAACGCAAGCTGGCGACCGTTGTTGCTCCAGAAAGTGCCTTTGCTGATCCCAAATTCTTCACGGTGAACAGAAGATGCATACACGATGTCTTTACTGCCATCAATGGTAACCTGTTTTACAACATCGCCGCTGGCATTAGATACATAAAGATTAAAATTATCAAGATATGCAACATAACCGCCACTTCCTTCTTCCGCATTTTCTTTACCTGCAATTGATTTGCCGACGAGGATCCTGGCTTTCCCTGTTGATGCATTGAGCGAGATTTTATTCTCTTTTACATCCATTATCCAATCACCCGACTGGTTAAATTGGATGGGAGGCATGGAGGTTGCAGTATCAAGGGATGCATTCTTTAATCTCTGGTTAAGTTGGTCAAGCGTTAAAAAAGGCGTTTCATTTTTACCGGCAAAGTTTCCTTTCATCCAAACTTCTTTATCATTGATTTTTTTCAGATAAACATAATCGTCAGTGTTATAAACAAACTGCAATTGTTTTAAATTCTCCGGTGCGAGCGTTGTTTTATTATTAACCAAGGCGTCTTCCATGGTAAGCATCTTGTTTTGGGCGATGCAGAAATATGCAGCTAAACTAAAATGAAACAGGAGGATTATCTTTTTCATAAATGATTTTTAATTTATCAGGTTATGCCCGGGTT
Source organism: Chitinophagaceae bacterium (assembly GCA_013694745.1). Classification (GTDB taxonomy): domain Bacteria; phylum Bacteroidota; class Bacteroidia; order Chitinophagales; family Chitinophagaceae; genus Ginsengibacter. The sequence goes on along the minus strand of JACDBU010000226.1, from coordinate 4,756 downwards.
AATTCCGCAGTGGTTTGCCACCTTTTAAAACACTTTGAATTCTTTCAAGCGTTTTCTTCTCACCACATAAACTCAGGAATGCTTCTCTTTCCAGGTTAAGAAGGTATTCTTCACTTACGAATGCAGGTTCGCTAAGGTCACCACCGCACATTACATAAGCCAGTTTTTTCGCAATTTTTACATCGTGCTCCGTAATGTAGTTAGCACGCAACATTCCATTGATCCCAGCGTATAACATTCCCAGGCCGGATCTGCCTAAAACTTTAATATCATTTCTTTGTATCGGCATCGTATAGCCGGCATCATACATTTCAATAACACTTTTTTTTGCATCAGCTATCCGTCGTGACTGGTTCATGCTAACTTCGTCTATCCCTTTCCGTAAGATGCCGAAATCAAACGCTTCCAGCGCTGACGTGGATACTTTTGCCGTGCCAATCGTTAAAAAGCGACTTTGTAAGGTTATTGTTTCCGGTTCCCCTGCATGCATTTCATCAGCTGCCCGCATCGCAAATTCTTTTGTACCGCCGCCACCGGGAATTAATCCCACACCCAGCTCCACCAACCCAATATAACTTTCCGCTGCTGCCTGAACCTTATCACTGTGCAAACACATTTCACATGCACCCCCGAGGGTTAATCCATGGGGCGCTACTACAACAGGTATTGCTGAATAGCGCACCCGCATCATTGTATTTTGAAACATCCGTATGGCAAGATCAAGTTCATCATATTCCTGTTCTGCGGCCAGCATAAATATCATTCCTACGTTGGCGCCGGCACTAAATTGCGGACCATCATTTGCAATTACCAACCCTTTATATTTTTCTTCGGCAAGAGAAATGGATTTATTAACGGCTTCCAAAACATCGCTTCCAATACTTCCCAGCTTTGTATTCCACTCCAGGCCCAACACATCATCCCCAAGATCATATACATTACAGGCGCTGTTTTTCCATACAATTTTATCTGCCTTATCATGCATTACAATAAATGCATCACCTCCCGGCAAAGTATTATAAGTATGCAATGTAATATCGTAACATACTTTTTTTCCATTTTCAATTTTATAAAAAGAATCTACGCCGTCAGTGAGCATATCTTCCACCCACTTTGCAACGGTGAACCCTGCGGCCTTCATGGCTTCTACCGTTTTGGCAACACCAAAAACATCCCAGGTTTCAAAGGCGCCGATCTCCCAGCCAAAGCCGGCTTTCATTGCATCATCAACCCGGTAGATCTCATCACTTATCTCGGGAATGCGGTGAGAGATGTAAGAAAATAAAGTGTAATGAAATTGCCTGAAAAAATCCCCGGCTTTATCCTGGCCGTTAATTAATATTTTTAATTTTTGTTTAAGATCATCAACGGGTTTCGCCGCTTCAACAGATGCAAATTTTGATTTGGTTCTTGGGCCGTATTCAAATGTTTTCAGATCCAGCACATGAATCTCCTTTTCTCCTTTTGCAGATGCCGGCATCTTTTTAAAAAAACCTTGCCCGGTTTTATCACCCAGCCAATTATTTTCAACAACTTTTCCTAACCAGTTGGGAATATTAAATGCTTCTTTGGCTTCATCATTTGGACAATTTTCTGCAACACCTTTTGCAACTTTTACCAAAGTATCAATACCAACCACATCAGCCGTACGAAAAGTTGCGGATTTAGGACGCCCGATGAGCGGACCAGTTAACATATCCACTTCATCAATTCCCAGTCCTATTTTATCCATTAACTTAAAAATGGTCATGATACTGAAAACCCCTATCCGGTTGGCTATAAATGCAGGCGTATCCTTTGCCAACACGGTAGTTTTACCAAGATACAGATCTCCGTAGTGCAGTAAAAAATCCACCACATCCTTGTCTGTATATTTTGTTGGTATAATTTCAAGAAGCCGTAAATAACGCGGAGGATTAAAAAAGTGTGTGCCGCAAAAGTATTTTTTAAAATCATCACTCCGGCCTTCAGTCATCATGTGAATTGGGATACCCGAAGTATTAGTAGTGATCAGTGTTCCGGGCTTCCTGTATTTTTCAACTTCCGCAAAAACGGACTGTTTTATATCAAGTCTTTCTACTACTACTTCAATAACCCAATCGCAATCTGCAATATCTTTCATATTGTCAGTAAAATTTCCGGTCTTGATTCTTTTCACAACATCCTTTGTAAAAACCGGCGAGGGATTGGATTTTAAGGCAGCTGCGAGCGCGTCATTTACAATTACATTTTTGCTTTTTGTGTCGGTTGCATCTTTTGAAGCTATATCGAGCAACAATACCTGCAGGCCTATGCCGGCAAAGTGGCAGGCGATTCTGCTACCCATTACCCCACTGCCTAAAACTGCAACTTTTTTTATAATTCTTTTTTGCATGACTTGTTTTTTATTAAAAATTGTCAGACGGGGAACACCAGGTATTTTAAGTGACCGCACTGCCTTCATCTATTTTTTCACCAGGACTTACAAAATACAATTTCCCTTCTTTATCTTCTGCCATCAGTATCATACCATTGCTTTCAATGCCTCGCATTTTGCGGGGTGCCAGGTTAGCCACCAGCACTACTTGTTTGCCAACAATATCTTCCGGCTTAAAATGAAGCGCAATGCCGGATACCACTATGCGTTTTTCAAAACCCAGATCTACTTCCAGCTTTAAAAGCTTATCTGCTTTTTCCACTTTTTCGGCGCTAACGATAGTGGCTACACGAAGATCCAGTTTTGCAAAATCATCGTAAACGATCTCCGCTTTTCCCTTGCCGGTTTCCGGATCTGCATTTTCTTTGGCGGTACTTTTTTCAGTATCCATATTTTTTTGAATCTTATTTTGATTTAATTTTTCAACCTGTAAACTTATTTCTGCATCTTCAATTTTTCTGAACAATAATTCAGGTGCTCTCAAACTGTATCCTACACTCAAAAGCTTTGTCTTTCCTGCATTTTCCCAATCCAGCATTTTGTCAACCACCTTCATCATGTGCAGCATTTTTTGTGCTGTAAAAGGAAGAAAAGGATTGATAAAAACTGCCAGGTTTGCCGTTAACTGCAGGCAGATATGAAGTGTATTATCTATAAGTTTTTGTGCCTCCGCATTGGGCAGTCCATCTTCCCCTGCCTGCCTGGCCACGATCCAGGGTTCTTTATCCTGCATATATTTATTCCCCTTCCGGGCAAGATCTATCACCTCAAACAAAGCATCCCTGAATTTATACTGCCCTAATAAATTTTCAAATTTATTTTTACACAGGTCAAATTCACCCAACATTTTTTTGTCTGTAGCATCAAGTAACGCTTCATGCAAGGGTGGGACTTTCCCCATACAAAGCTTATGCATCAATACAAAAGTGCGGTTTACAAAGTTTCCAAAAATAGCAACGAGCTCACTGTTGTTCCGGTCCTGGAAATCTTTCCAGGTAAAGTCATTGTCTTTTGTTTCAGGAGCATTGGCGCATAACACGTACCGCAATATATCCTGCTGGCCTGGAAAATCTTTCAAATATTCATCTACCCAAACCGCCCAGTTACGGCTGGTAGAAACTTTATCGCCTTCAATATTTAAAAATTCGTTTGCAGGAACATTATCCGGTAACACGAAATTTCCGTGTGCTTTTAACATGGCGGGAAAAATAATGCAATGAAATACAATGTTATCCTTACCGATAAAATGTACAAGCTTGGTATCTTCCCGGCACCAGTAATCGGCCCAGTTCTCAGTCAATTCTTTTGTTGCCGATATATATCCTATGGGTGCATCGAACCAAACGTATAATACTTTTCCGGCAGCGGCAGGCAGCGGAACCTTAACACCCCAGTTGCTGTCGCGCGTCATAGCGCGTGGCTGCAAACCCTTATCCAGCCAGCTTTTACATTGCCCGTAAACATTGTTCTTCCAGTCCTTATGATCTACTAATATCCATTGTTTTAAAAATGCTTCGTAATCCTGCAGGGGAAAATACCAGTGTGTTGTTTTCTTTTTTACAGGTATCGCATCACTTAAAGCGCTGCGAGGATTTATCAGCATTTCGGGACTTAAGGAACTACCACAGTTCTCACACTGGTCACCATATGCATTCTCATTTCCGCAAACCGGGCAGGTTCCAATGATGTAGCGATCTGCGAGGAAAGTATTTTTTGCTTCATCATAGAATTGCTCCGTTTCTTTTTCTTCAAACAAACCATCATTGTATAATTTGGTAAAAAAATCAGCAGCAGTTTTATGGTGAATGGGATTTGATGTTCGGGAATAAATATCAAATGATATTCCCATCTGCTCAAAGCTGTCTTTTATTATTGCATGGTATTTATCAACCACCTGTTGTGGCGTAATACCTTCTTTCATTGCACGAATGGTAATTGGAACGCCATGCTCATCACTGCCGCAAACAAATTTTACATCTTTTTTTTGTGCCCGCAGGTAACGCGCATAAATATCTGCAGGTAAGTAACATCCCGCCAAATGCCCAATGTGAACAGGACCATTGGCATATGGTAAAGCGGCTGTTAATAAATATCGTTTGAATGCTTTCATGCGCCTGTTGCTTATCTAAAATACCGCCAAAAATACCTTAATCGTTTCCATCTCCCAAAACAATGCATTTTTTATACCTTCATTTCATGAACCGAAAAGATTTTCTTTCTTCAATAGTACCATTAACTACGGTTATCACAGCGGTTGCGGGAAATAATAAAAGAGATGATCCCTTTCATGAGAAAAAAATACCACCCTATTTAAAAAAGGGCGATATCATAGGTATTTGT
>JACDBU010000025.1 GCA_013694745.1 Chitinophagaceae bacterium | reverse complement strand
CACCACCTTTGTCCAGTTTTTTGCTTCAGCTGCGGCTTTCTGATCCTTTGTTTTAATCGCTGTTTTAGCTGCTTTTGCCATAATAATTCAATTGATATTTTGTAATTAATAATTTTGCTGGTCTACTATCAGCTATTATTTAATTTCTTTATGTACAGTAACTTTTTTTAGGGTTGCATTGAATTTTTTAAACTCAAGGCGTTCAGGTGTATTTTTTTTATTTTTTGTTGTGATATACCTGCTGGTCCCAGGCATTCCCGAAGTTTTATGTTCGGTACACTCCAAGATTACCTGTACCCTGTTTCCTTTCTTTGCCATTTTTTTAAATTGTATGTTATTTCATGAAAAGTTTATAAGAGAATAAATCACCTGTAACTTTCTTTATTTTAAATTAAATGTGTACACCGTTTGCCCTCATTTCCTTCACCACAGAAAGCAGTCCATTCTTATTTATAGTACGGATCGCTTCTGAAGACAGTTTAAGCGTTACCCATTTGTCCTCTTCTGCCAGGTAATAGCGCTTTTTTTGAAGGTTAGGCAAAAATCTTCTTTTCGTCTTGATATTTGAGTGAGAAACCTTGTTTCCCGTGATTGGACGTTTACCCGTTACCTGACATACTCTGGCCATAATATTTCTTTTTTCGGACGGCAAAGGTACGGAATTATTACAATTTAGTCTACCAAAACAATGATTTTTTTAAAGATATAGGGATAATGGGATTCTGTTTGATTTTGATACCTTTATTTTGATCAACCCATATGAAATCATTCCTGTTATATATTGTGTCAATTTTATGCTGCAGTTCCCTTTTTTCGCAAACCCGCGAAGTGAGGCTAACCCGGAACATGCATATAACTTCCTCAGTAAGAATAGTGAAGGATAATTATCTAATAAATGGATCCGATTCGTTGAAAGATGCGGTAATTGTTATTGAGGGAGATGATATTGTGGTTGATTTTAATGGGGCAGAATTAAAAGGCTCTAACGATAAACTATATCCCAATGAATTTTATGGCTGTGCTATCCTCATAAAAAAAGGCAAAAATATATCGATAAAAAATGCAAATATCCATGGTTTTAAAGTGGGATTGATGGCCACGAATGTAGAAGAACTTCTCATTAAAAAATGCGACTTCAGTTACAATTACCGCCAGAAATTACACAGCAACCGGTTGAGAGAAGATGTGAGCGACTGGATGAGTTATCATCACAATGAGAACGATGAATGGCTGCGGTATGGTGCGGGGATTTATTTACGGGATTGTAATAAAATAAATGTGCATGATAACATTATTACCGGCGGACAATGCGGGTTGATGATGACCAGATGCAATGACGGATTAGTCTCAGTTAATAATTTCTCTTTCAATTCCGGGCTTGGGATCGGCATGTACAGAAGTAGCCGTAACAAAATATTCAATAACACATTAGATTTTAATGTAAGAGGATATAGTCACGGAATATATAACCGCGGTCAAGACAGTGCGGACATTTTAGTGTTTGAACAATGCAACGGGAATGAATTTTCATTCAACTCAGCAACGCACGGTGGCGATGGCTTTTTCCTGTGGGCGGGCCAGCACACCATGGATACAGGTGAGGGAGGCTGCAACGGAAATATTATTTATAAGAATAATTTTTCATATGCCCCTACAAATGGAGTGGAAGTCACTTTCAGTAAAAACGATATTGTCGGAAATACGATTGCAGAATGTGACAATGGAATCTGGGGTGGTTACAGCTTTAATAGCACCATATATCAAAATACATTTTCAAAAAATAATGTGGCCATTGCAATTGAACAGGGACAAAACAATGATATCCTTCAAAATATTTTTGACCAGGACAAAACAGCAATAAAATTATGGGCGAGGAAAGAACAGCCGAAAGACTGGGGCTATGCACAACACAGGGATGTGAGGAGCAGGGATTATCGAATTGAACACAATTCTTTTTTTAAAAACAATATTGCGATCCAGGCAACACTTTCAGATAGCATTACTTTATTTAAAAACAATTTCGATGCTGTTAAAAACAATTTTAAAACAGACAGCACTGCAAAATTTATTATTGAACAGGAAGAAAAAGATGTAATTGTTATGCCCGATAATTGGCATAAACTCCGCGGTATTTCCGGGGACTATAATAGTGAAATATTTGCAATCGCTACTGCACATCCAGGTAAAAAAGAAATTCGTATAACCCAATGGGGGCCGTATGATTACCGTTATCCAACCATCTGGCTTACAAATATTGACAGCACCGGAAAAATGTTTTTTGATGTGCTCGGTCCGGGTGGAAAATGGAACATCAAAAACAGCAAAGGAGTAAAAAATATTTCTGCTATCGCAGGAAGTTTCCCCGCCTCTTTTACGGCAGAAAAAACAGGCGATGATATTTCGATCGGTGCGGAATATTCCGGTGAAAAATTCACAACTCAATTCGGAGAAAAAATTCCTGCCAATAAACCTTACGCAATTTCTTACAAAGAATTTTCGCCCCAAATCACATGGGATGTGAAGTGGTACAAATGGGATCTGGCACATGATCCGAACAAAGATTACCATACATTCAAAACCATCTTTTCTAACACGCCCATAAAAACTGAGACAAACAACAAACTTGATTATACCTGGTGGGGCGAGATCGGCAAAGGTTTGGCAGCAGATTCTTTTGCCACCGTAGCAACAGGAATTCTGCAGGTGCCAAAAGGGAAATATGATCTTGGCGTAACGGCAGATGACCTCCTAAAAGTTTTTATTGATGGCAAGCCTGTCATCAATTTCTGGGATGCCACAAAATATGTTAATGATGAAGATGCCCACCACAGCGCTATTGTAGAGCTGGATGGCTACAAACATAATATCAGGATCGAACATGTTGAAAATGCCGGCTATGCCACATTGATATTTTCACTGACACCTTTGTAGGTGGTTCACTTTTTGATAATAATAAGGCATGGAAACGTTCAACAAAATATTAAATAATGATCAGCCGGTGCTGGTAGATTTTTTTGCAGAATGGTGTGGCCCCTGTAAAATGATGGCACCTGAGTTAAAACGTTTTGCAGATATGCATAAAGAGGAAGTGCGGGTTTTGAAAGTTGATATTGATAAAAATCCTGCCGTTGCGCAACAATTAAATATACAAGGAGTTCCAACTTTAGTACTTTTTAAAAAAGGCAAAATTCTCTGGCGGCAATCTGGTGCTATGAATGCACAACAGCTCAGCGCTATTATCAAAAGTAAATTATAAGGAGTGTTTTTTTAGGTGCCTTGCCAAATTGAGAGGCCAGATATGTTTGTAGTTTTACAACGATAAAATATAATAATATGGCATCACACAACGCAACTTCTGTTTTTAAAAGCGGGATGGAATTTACCACACAACTGCACGGGCATGACGTAAGCATTGACCTGTTTCCCAAAGATGGTGGTAATAATATGGGACACGAGCCAAAAGCATTGATGCTGGTATCACTTGCCGGATGTACAGGTGTGGAT
>JACDBU010000022.1 GCA_013694745.1 Chitinophagaceae bacterium | reverse complement strand
GAATAAAGTAGCAGCGAAGCTAGAGGAACTGGGCATGTATACATTTGTTAGATGGAATTATATTTTTATTGCACCACCGTTGTGCATCACAAACACACAGGTTGATGAAGGACTTGCTATGATAGATGAAGCATTAAAGATCGCAGATGAATATGTTCCCGTAATTTAGAATTATTAGTTATGAATTATGAATGAAGGATAAAGTATAAAACATTCAGAATTCATAATTCCAAATTCATAATTAATAACTGCATGAGCCAACCCGAAACTGATATAAGATCATCCTCTCTTTACAGTGAAGACCTTGCGCCTGTTCCTATGGAAAAGCGTACCTGGACCACCTGGAATTATGCAGCTCTTTGGATCAGCATGAGCCTTTGCATTCCCACTTACATGCTGGCAAGTTCACTCATCGGCGGTGGGATGAACTGGTGGCAGGCGATCCTAACCATTTTTTTAGGAAATGCAATTGTGTTGATCCCGATGATATTGAACGGGCACGCAGGCGCAAAATATGGCATCCCTTTCCCGGTTTTTGCCAGGGCAAGTTTTGGATTAAAGGGCGCAAATATTCCTGCTATGTTGCGGGCTATTGTTGCATGCGGCTGGTTTGGGATCCAGACATGGATTGGTGGATTTGCAATTTACCTCATGATGAAATTGTGGATCCCCTCATTGGTAACACTGCCACAAATATTCCCGGCATCATTTGGATTACAGACCGGGCCTGCAATTTGTTTTTTTGCTTTCTGGTTATTGAATATGCTGGTAGTTTACCTGGGTGTAGAGAGCATAAAAAAGTTGTTGGTTTTTAAAGCATTCTTTTTGCCGGTTGCGGCGCTTGCGTTATTATTTTGGGCAATCAATGCGGTTCATGGTCTTGGACCAATATTGAACCAGCCGTCTAAGTTCGCTACCAATGCGGCTTTCCGGGATTTCTTTTTTCCTGCCTTAACGGGAATGATTGGCTTTTGGGCCACCTTATCGCTCAACATTCCGGATTTTACGCGCTATGCAAAAAGCCAGAAAGCGCAAATAAATGGCCAGGCATTTGGTTTGCCTGTTTCGATGACATTATTCTCATTTATCGGTGTGGTTGTAACGTCAGCAACCGTAATTATTTATGGAGAGACCATTTGGGACCCATTGATTCTTGCTGGTAAATTCAGCAGTAAATTATTGGTAAGCATTGCCATGATAGCGGTTGCCATTTCCACTCTCGCTACAAACATTGCTGCGAATATTGTAAGTCCCGCAAATGATTTTGCAAACCTTTCACCAAAAAAAATTAATTTCCGGACCGGCGGTTTTATAACCGGCATAATTGGTATTTGTATTTTCCCATGGAAGCTGATCGCAGATCCTTCGGGTTATATTTTTACGTGGCTAGTTGGTTATTCAAGTTTACTTGGGCCTGTGGGTGGAATTATGATCGCTGATTATTATTTCATTCGTAAGCAACAGCTTAATTTAAATGAATTGTATATTTATTCGGGGCGGTATAATTATAAAAACGGGTTTAATGGTAAAGCGATAATTGCTTTGCTGCTGGGCATATTGCCCAATGTTCCCGGGTTTTTGGTAACCATTAAAGTTATTGCACAGGATGCAGTTCCACAGTGGGTTTCGCATCTTTATAATTATGCCTGGTTTGTTGGATTTTTTGTTTCGGGGATAAGCTATATTTTAATGACAACTTTCACCGCAGAGAATGGAGAAGTAGAGGTTTCGCAGAGAACTCAGCGTAAACTCTTTTAATTCTTGTTCTCAGCGGTTAAAAAAGTAATGTAAATATTTCACCGCAGAGAACAGGAGAAGCAGGGATTTCGCACAGGTTTTGCATTAACGATGCTACCTGTAGCAAAGAGTTTTAAATGTATTCTGTAAAAAATAAAGAATGAGTATTTTAATAAAAAACGGGCGCGTCATAACTGCTGATGCAGATTACATTGCAGATATTTTTATTGAAGGTGAAACCATTTCAACCATTGGTAAAAATTTAAATGTAAAAGCGGATAAAGAAATTGATGCTTCCGGAAAATTAGTTTTCCCCGGCGGTATTGATCCGCATGTACACCTGGATATGCCTTTTATGGGAACATTCTCTTCTGACAATTATGAAACCGGAACGAGAGCAGCTTTGTTTGGCGGCACTACAATGGTCATTGATTTTATTTTACAGAAGCAGGGTAATTCATTACAATCAGCCCTGGATGAATGGAGAGGAAGAAGTAATAATAATTGTGTGAGTGATTATAGTTTTCACATGGCAGTTACGGATTTTAATGAAGAAACAAAAAAAGAAATAAAACATCTTATTGAAGACGAAGGCATCACCTCTTTTAAAACTTTCATGGCTTACAAAGGGGCTTTGATGATCGACGACAGGCAGATGATCGGTTTGATGGAGGAAGTAAAGCAGCAGGGAGGATTGATAAATGTACACGCTACTAACGGCGATATGATTGATTACTTAATACAAAAACACAGGGAAGAAGGAAAACTGTCACCATTGTATCATTATCTTTCCCAGCCGGAAGTTACTGAGGCTGAGGCGGCAGAACGCTTTGTGGATATGGCAAATTATACAGGTTGTCCCGGGTACATTGTTCATCTTACCTGTGAAGGTGCAATGAATGCTGTACGTAATGCCACGAAAAGAAATCAACACGTTTTTGTTGAAACCTGTATCCAGTATTTACTGCTTGATGCATCCTTGTATGAAAAAGATTTTGAAGGCGCAAAATGGGTCATGAGCCCACCATTGAGGGAAAAGAAAGACCAGGAAACTTTGTGGGCGGGAATAAACCAGGGGCTTGTAAATGTAGTGGCAACAGATCATTGCCCGTTTATGTGGGCGCAAAAGAAAATGGGCGAAAAAGATTTTTCAAAGATACCGAACGGACATCCAGCTATTGAAAACCGGATGGAATTACTATTTAGTGAAGGGGTGAACAAAGGAAAAATTACCTTGAATAAATATGTTGAAGTTGCCTGTACTAACCCGGCAAAAATATTCGGAATGTTTCCGCGCAAAGGTACCATAGCCATTGGCGGCGATGCGGATATTTTAATTTTTGATCCAAATGAAAAGCATACGCTGTCGGCAAAAACACATCATATGAATGTTGATTACAGTGGTTATGAAGGGTGGGAAGTTACCGGGAAAGTAAAAACAGTTTTATTGAGGGGAGAGGTTGCCATTGAAAATAATGAATGCAAAGTGGAGAAAGGATTTGGTAAATTCATAAAGCGAAAAAAACTGTCTCAAACAATTTAGAATTTAGAATTATGAATTATGAGTGAGAACAAAGACAATATTATTGTAAAGAAATCCTATGCTTTTGCATTGGAAGTAATCAATTTGTATAAGTCTTTAATTGAAAAGAAAGAATTCATAATGTCAAAACAAATTTTAATAAGCGGTACTTCAATTGGTGCAAACATTCATGAAGCTGTTGCAAGTGAATCTAAGAAAGATTTTATTCATAAATTAAGCATTGCCGTTAAAGAGTCAAGAGAAACTTCATATTGGCTAAATCTTTTAAAGGATAGCAACTATATTAATGAGGAGTTATTTAATAATTTAAATAATGGTTGCCATGAAGTAACAAGAATTTTAAATAGTATTATAATTACCACCAAAGCAAAATATTTCTCAAACATTCATAATTCTAAATTCATAATTCTATTTGCATGCCACGAATCATAAAATCAGGTCTCATACAAATGTCACTTCCCAAAACCGAAGGCGAGGGAACAATTGCAGAAATTGTAGAAGCAATGTATGAAAAACACATCCCCTTTATTGAAGAAGCAGGAAAACAAGGCGTGCAAATACTTTGCCTGCAGGAAATTTTTAATACCCCTTATTTCTGCCCGGGACAGGATAAAAAATGGTATGCATCTGCGGAAGCAGTACCAGGACCAACAACAGAAAAACTTGTCGTGTATGCAAAAAAATACAACATGGTAATGATAATTCCTGTTTATGAAAAAGAACAGGCAGGTTTTTTCTACAACACTGCAGCGGTGATTGATGCTGATGGTACCTACTTAGGCAAGTATAGAAAAAATCACATTCCACATACCAACGGATTTTGGGAAAAATTTTTCTTTAAACCCGGCAACCTTGGCTACCCTGTGTTTCAGACAAAATACGCAAAGATAGGTGTGTACATTTGTTACGACCGTCACTTTCCCGATGGGGCCAGGATCCTCGGACTGAATGGTGCTGAAATTGTTTATAATCCTTCGGCAACTGTTGCTGGCTTATCACAATATTTATGGAAGCTTGAGCAACCGGCACACGCAGCAGCCAATGGATATTTTATGGGATGTATAAACAGGGTAGGAGAAGAAAAGCCCTGGAACCTCGGAAAATTTTATGGCTCTTCTTATTTCGTTGATCCACGCGGACAAATATTCGCCCAGGCATCGGAAGATAAAGATGAATTACTGGTAGCAGAATTCGACCTCGATATGATAGAAGAGGTAAGAAATACCTGGCAGTTCTTCAGGGACAGGCGTCCCGAGACCTATGGAAAATTAGTGGAGCTATAAACCCACTGGCTTTCGAAAGAAATGGGTTATGCTAATAATTTTTTATAGCCTCGTAGAGGCATTATATTAGTAGCAAATAATTAAGATCACAAATAGCTCCGTAGGAGTGGAATATCAATAGATTATTAATTAACACATGTCAATTCAAAATAACAGGTTGCCGGAAAAAGAATACGCCGAAAATTTTAGCGACTTACATCCGCCTTTTGAAAATAAGGAAGCAGCTTTGGTTGAAGCAAACCGCTGCATATTTTGTTATGATGCTCCCTGTACAAAAAGTTGCCCCACCGGAATTGATGTTCCCAAATTCATCAAACAGATCACAACAGATAATATTAAAGGATCTGCACACACCATTTTTATTTCAAATATTTTTGGAGGAGGATGCTCAAGAGTTTGTCCCGTAGAAAAATTATGTGAAGGCGCATGTGTTTATAATCTCCTGCACGAAAAGCCTATAGAAATTGCAAAGCTGCAGCGCTGGTCAACTTCCCCGGCCATTGAAAATAAATGGAAATTGTTTGACCGCAAAAACACCCGTTTAGGGGATGGCGGCAGAAAGAATGTAGCAATTGTAGGTGCCGGCCCTGCCGGGTTATCCTGCGCCCATGTGCTTTCACGGGAAGGGATTGAGGTAACAGTTTTTGAAAAAGAAAGCAAAGGAGGCGGCCTCATGACCTATGGCATTGCTGCTTACAAAGTAACTCCTGAATTTTGCGCGAATGAAGTGGATTTTATTACATCACTCGGTGGTATTGAAATAAAATACGACCATTGTTTTGGAAAAGATATTTCCCTGGATGATCTGCAAAAGGATTTTGATGCGGTATACCTTGGAATGGGTGTAGGCCTGGCAAATAAATTAAATATCCCAGGGGAAGATTTGGAGGGCGTTGCAGATGCGATCAGTTTTATTTATGACATCCGGAAAAATAGTTATGCCAGTGTATCGGTAGGAGAAAAAGTTGTTGTAATAGGAATGGGTATGACAGCCATAGATGCCGCAACCCAGGCAAAGCGGCTTGGAGCCAGGGAGGTAACGATGGTGTATAGACGCAGTGAAGCAGAAAAAAATTGTACCCAGGTTGAACTTGATATTGCCAGGCTGGATGGATGTAAAATACAATGGCTTGCTTCGCCTGTTGCTATAGCAGGTGAAGACGGAAAAGTAAAAGCGATCGTATGTGATGTAATGAAATTGAGTACACCCGATAATTCCGGAAAGCCTGCACCTGTTAGAACCGGTGAAACCATCACCATAGAATGTGATATGATCATTAAAGCTACAGGGCAAAGGCCTTACGAAAAATTAATTGAGGATAATCACCTGGAAAATTTAAATGGAAAGATCATCGTCGGTAAAAGCAATGAAACAAATATCAAAGGCGTGTTTGCCGGCGGAGATGCTGTAAATGGCGGACGGGAAGTTGTAGATGCTGTGCAGGCTGGTAAAGATGGTGCCGCAGCGATCATAAAATATTTATACCAATAAGTGATTTCATAAAGTGCATCCATAAAAAAGACCCTGTGAATTCACAAGGTCTTTTTTTCAGTAAATTAACTACGAGCGGTAATTATTTTTTAGGATCATTTCCCTTTTCTCCTGCCCATCTCTTTGTCTGCTTTCCATTTTGCAAGCTGCTCAGGCGTAAGAATGGAACTCATTTTATTTCTTTGTCCCATGCGTAATTGTTTAAGCTGTTCTTTTTTTTGCTCAGCCGATAATGATGCATTTTCCATGATAGCTTTCTTTTGCGGTTTCATTGATTTATGCATTTGCTTCATTTGCGACTTCTGTTGTTTTGAAAGATTAAGCTCTTTCATCAATGCTTTTTTATGCGTTTTGTTAGCCTGGTGAGAAGCATGATCTCTTGTGTTTACATTGTCAGCCATTTTTACCTGGGCATTCGTTGAGGCAAAAAATAAGACTGTACAAACGATTATTCCTAATATTTTTTTCATCTTTTTAAATTTTTTAGTAACACTAAGATGGTTTACCAACCCTAAGGTTTAATTATTGAAATGTTAAAGAAAAACCCCGCAAAAGCGGGGTTAAAAATTATCTTAAAAATAGCAGCTCGCGGTATTTCGGTAGCTCCCATAATTTATCATCTACCAGTAATTCAAGTTTGTCAACATGGTAACGGATGTCATCAAAATAAATTTTTATCTTATCGCAATAGGTAATTGCTTTTTCCCGTGTTCCGGTCAATTCATTTGCTTTTTTTCTTGCTTCGATCATAGCCTCAACTTTTTCACTCATTACATTTATGTGCTCTGAAATTTTAGAAACAATATTCAGCTGGTTGGCATAAGTCCCTTTTTCAAGACCTGCTTCTTTTAACCCGGCGATGTTAGTTAATAATACATTCTGGTAGCGGATCGCGGAAGGCAATATAATGTTGCTGGCAATATCGCCCATTACCCTGGCTTCTATCTGCACCTTCTTTACATAATTTTCTAATAATATTTCATGACGGGCTTCCAGTTCACTGTGCGTATAAATTTTATTATTTAGAAATAATTTTTTTGATTTGGCTGTCACGAAAGCGTCGAGGGCAAGAGGAGTGGTTTTTACATTCGGTAATTTTCTTTTTGCAGCTTCCTTTTCCCAATCGTCACTATAGCCATCACCTTCAAATAAAACTGACTTGCTGTCAACAATATATTTCTGGATCACCTGCATTAGGGCAACTTCCTTTTTTTCGCCTTTATCCATCAATCCATCAACATCTTTTTTAAAGTTTGCCAGTGTTTCAGCCATGATGGTATTTAAAACTGTCATTGCACCGGCACAATTTGCTGCAGATCCCACTGCCCTGAATTCGAATTTATTCCCGGTAAAAGCAAAGGGTGAAGTCCGGTTCCGGTCTGTATTGTCAAGCATAAGTTCAGGAATGCTTTTATGAATATCCAGTTTTAGAATCGCTTCATCCTGCTCATCAAACTTACCACCAACACGGCTTTCGATCTGGTTCAAAACATCAGTAAGATACTTACCGATAAAAATTGAAATGATAGCGGGCGGCGCTTCATTTGCACCAAGCCTGTGATCATTACCTGCAGATGCGATCGAAGCTCTCAACAGGTCTGCATAATCATGTACGGCTTTTATGGTATTAACGAAAAATGCCAGGAACATCAGGTTTGTTTTCGGCGTTTTCCCTGGCGCAAGTAAATTAACGCCCGTATTGGTGGCCATGCTCCAGTTATTATGTTTTCCGCTACCATTAATTCCTGCAAATGGTTTTTCGTGCAGCAACACAACCAGGTTATGCCGCTTTGCAACCCTGGTCATTATATCCATTAATAAAGTGTTGTGATCAACAGCCAGGTTTACCTGTTCAAATATAGGGGCACACTCAAATTGTGATGGCGCAACTTCATTGTGGCGGGTGCGTAAAGGAATACCAAGCTTGTAAGATTCTTCTTCGTAATCCCTCATAAATGCATATACTCTTTCGGGGATAGAACCAAAGTAATGATCCTCTAATTGTTGTCCTTTTGCAGGTGCATGTCCAAATACCGTACGACCTGTCATAACCAAGTCAGGACGTGCATTTGCAATGCCCGCATCAATTACAAAATATTCCTGCTCCCATCCAAGGGTAGCGGTAACCTCTGTAATATTTTTATCAAAATACTGGCATACTTCTATGGCCGCTTTATCCAGTGCCACAAGGGCTTTCAACAAGGGCGTTTTTGTATCAAGAGATTCACCTGTATAAGAAACAAATATGGTTGGGATGCAAAGCGTTTTACCATTACCGATCTCCATTATAAATGGAGGGGAAGATGGATCCCAGGCAGTATAACCGCGGGCTTCAAAAGTAGCTCTCAATCCGCCACTCGGAAATGAGGAAGCATCCGGCTCTTGCTGTATCAATGCGGCGCCATCAAATTCTTCAATAGAAGTTCCATCACCCTTGATGGTAAAAAACGAATCGTGTTTTTCTGCTGTTGCGCCTGTTAGTGGTTGAAACC
>JACDBU010000018.1 GCA_013694745.1 Chitinophagaceae bacterium | reverse complement strand
TCGAACAACAATAATATTGCGCCGGATAGTAAAACAGGGAATGATAGCACACCCAGAACGGCAGTAAAGAAAAATGCCCACATAGTTAACGGCATACGTGTCATGCTCATTCCTTTTGTTCTTAAATTAAGAACAGTGGCTATATAATTCAATCCTCCTAATAATGCATTTACAATAAACAACGCCATACTTATCAGCCAAAGATCCATCCCAATTTTACTACCTTCTGAGGCTTCGCCTAATGCGCTAAGTGGAGGATAGATAGTCCAGCCGCCGGCGGCAGGGCCGGTTTGCACAAATAAGGATGCCATCATTATTACTGATGCAGTAAAGAAAAACCAATAGCTCAGCATATTTAAAAATGGTGAAGCCATATCCCTTGCACCAACTTGTAATGGAATTAAAAAGTTTGAGAAAGTTCCGCTTAAGCCTGCTGTTAATACAAAGAACACAAGGATGGTTCCGTGCATGGTTACCAAAGAATAATAAAACTCAGGATCAAGTTTGCCCCCTTTTGCCCAATGCCCTAAAAAATCTTCAAGCCATGGAAAAGTAGATTCGGGATAACCTAATTGTAATCTGAATATAACTGAAAATAAGCCACCAATAATTGCCCACACCATACCGGTAATTAAAAACTGCTTGGCGATCATTTTATGATCCTGGCTAAAAATATATTTTGATACAAAACTTTGGTGATGATGATGCTCATGTGCTTCATGACCAAGGTCGTGGACCCCGGTTGTTTGTTCATGCAAAATTGCTTCGTTGCTCATAGTAATATTATTTTTAAACCAAATGGTTCGCTATTTATTAGTTGCCGCCATTGCCAACGGCTTTGGCATTGATGCAGAATCTTTTTTTGATGTTGAATCACTTACTGCTGCCGGTGTTGCATTTGAACCACCGCTCATTGCCTTTGCATATTCCGGCTGTTGTGTTGCTATCCATTTATTAAACTCTTGCTGCGTTTCCACTATTATAATTCCCCGCATTGAAAAATGTCCTTTGCCACACATTTGATCGCATGAAAGCTCATACACAAAATTATTATTTCCTGTGCGTACTTTCATTTCTTCTGTGGTATATTTTGGCGTAAACCATAAAGTGGTTGGTATGCCCGGCACTGCATCCATCTTCATTCTAAAATGCGGCAACCCAACATCATGTATAACGTCCTGCGAATTAATAACAAATTTTACGGGTTTATTTACAACAAGATGAACTGTGGCTGTGGTATGAATATCATCATGACTTGCGGCATCACTCCAGTCAACTCCCAAAGAATTGCTATGGGCAGCATCAGTTAATTTATAATTCTTTTTCCCTAACACACCATCTGCACCCGGGTAACGGAATTCCCACGCAAACTGGTGACCGGTAACTTCAACAAGCTGCGAATCTTTTGGTGCATCCGATGTAAATTGAAACCAATATTTTAAACCAAAAACCACCAAAACTGTTAGTACAATTGCCGGTACTCCGGTCCATAATAATTCAAGCTTATTGCTATGGGTAAAATAAAAAGCTTTGCGTTTATCGCTTTCCTGGTATTTAAAAGCGAATGCAAATAATGCAACCTGGGTAATAACAAAAACAATCCCTGTAATAATAATGGTGATCCACATCATGGTGTCAATATTTTCACCTTGTACTGATGCAGCCCCTTGCGGAAATAATGTTTCTTTATAAAACATATCGTTGCACCACCATGCGCCTATCAATCCAAAAATTAAAAATGCGATTAATAAAAATCCATTTATGCGGTTTGTTTGCCGGCGTGATTTTTCTTCTCCCTTTAAAATGCTAACGTATTCACTTGCCTTTGCAATCTGAAATATCAGCAGAAATATCATTAAAACAATCGCTATCAAAAAAATGTCGTTCATGATCTGTTATTTCGAGAAACTTTTTTTAAAAATTTTTTTTAACCCGGCTGCAAACCTATGTGCATGCATTGGCGTCGCACCCGATGCTATCGGGTCTTGTACTCTATATCTTTATTCAGCCCTTTAAATTCAAACCTTCTTTCTAAAATCTAAACCTCAACATTCTCAATTATCAAATGATCAACTACCAATTAGGTATGATGAATAA
>JACDBU010000006.1 GCA_013694745.1 Chitinophagaceae bacterium | reverse complement strand
GATATGGTATTCATACCCGGCTGAAAGATCCAGCACGGAAAAATAATGCTTGTTTTGATTGGTGATTGTCCACGACTTTTTATCCGTTACGCCATAAGGGGTTTTATAAAAATACTCATAAGATTCTTTTTTCATAAAATACGATGACAACCCTGCTGAGGCAAACCAGTTGTGCTTCCCGGCTTTCCCAAAATTGTAATTTACTAAAACCGGCACTTCGTAAACTTTACAATTGGCATTCACTGTTTGTAAAAAATAATAATTTCCGGGTGTGCCGGGCGTAGCATGGTAATCATCTGCACCTACGGAGTAGATCTTTTTAGAAATATACAAACCCGTGCGCAAAGTAAATTTCTGCGAAATAGCATACTGTATTCCTGCGCCATAATTGGCCGTTACTTTTCCAGCGGAGTTGGATTGTACCCAACTTACCTCGGGCCCCACACCAAGATTAATTCCAAAGTTGCTGATGAATTTTTTATTTCTTTTATGATCTTCCTTTGCAATTGTTTTAGCATCATTTGATTTTGCAACAGTCGTATTCTTTTCTGTTGTTGTGCTGGCAATAATTTCTTTAGCCGGTTGTTGTTGCAATATGGGTGTGGTTTTTACAGGATCGTTGGATATAGTTGCGTTTATGCCGGGAGATATCGCTGCCGGTTTCTTTTCGGCTATTGTATTAACAAGAGACACGCCCGGAATATCTTTTTGTGATTTCGAATGGTCATTATTTATTTCCTTACCGCTTGTTGTATGCTGTTCACTTGCATTTGTTTTATTCGCAACGGCAGGTTTTAGTTCCTTTGTTGTAGTAGACGTGGTTAATAAATTTACATCCGCGCTTGCCTGTTTACCCGGAGCGTTTGCTACAGGAATGTTTTCTACAGGTGGCGTGGAATTGTTTTGATCCTTATTTTTATCTGACACTGTTTTGGGCACTTGTAGTATCGGTGAGATTTTATTATTGTATACAAAATATAATATACCCCCACACAGTAAAACCATTAAGGGTAAAAAATAAAATATTTTCCTGTGGCGTTTTTTTTGCGGCAGGTGCTCATCAAGCATTGCTTCCATTTTTGCCCAGGCAGCATCATTATGTACCGGCTGGTAATGGTCAGCAGCTTCCCTGATCTCTTTATTCATGTCTTCTTCATCCCACATTTTTTGCTATTAAGATTTTGTTGTTGTTCTTTAATAATTTTTGCAATTGTAACCTCGCTTTGGAAAGGTTGGATTTAGATGTTCCCACCGCGATCTGCAGGTGCTTTGCAATTTCTTCATGGCTGAAACCATCAATAATAAAAAGGTTGATGACGGCACGATAAGCAGGAGATAGTTCGCGAATGGCACGGATTATTTCATCATAAGATATCATTCCAAATGCATCTTCTTCTTCAACGGGCAAATAGACAACAGATTTTTCGAGTTCCGTCGTGAAATTATGTTTATTATATTTCCTGTTATGGTCAATGGCTGTATAAATAATGATTTTCCTGATCCATCCCTTGAATGAACTTAATTCATCACTGTAAGAAGGTTTAAAGCGGTTGATCTCTTTGAAGATCTTTAGGAAGCTGTCATTAAAAATCTCTAATGCTTCTTCTTCACGCTTTGAATAACGAGCGCATATAGACATACCATAGGCAAAGAAAGAGTCATACATTTTTTTTTGACTCTCTCTCTGGTTCAGGGTGCATCCCCTGATAAGTAGGTTTAATTCAGCTCCTGATATCAAAACGTTTCTTGTATAAAATCGGATATTAATGGTAATAAGTTGCCTCTCTTAAGTTATATTTTTTTTATTGATAGTCAAAAATTAATTAGGAATTAGGAATTAGGAATTGGGAATTGGGAATTAGGAATTAGGAATTGGGAATTAGGAATTTTGGAAACCTTAAAGTAAATAGAGCTCTTTTATTCAAAGGAAATTAGTGGGTATAGAATTTATTGATTGTAATGCAAACAGGCTGCAAATAAAAGTTCCCTGTTTTAAGGCAAACTAATTATTTAAGTTTTACCGACAACCCGCGTATGGGAGCTTCTGAAGTAGTATCAACAAGACTGTTTATACAATTCTTTATCTCAACAACCCTGTCTTTGTTTAAATAGTAATAAACGAACTTCCCGGTTTTTAAAAAAGTTACAATTTTAGCTTTCCGCATAATGGCTAAATGTTGGGAAATAACAGATTGTTCCAGGCGTAACTTTATTATAAGATGGGTAACTGAAGAATGCTCATGATCTAAAAGGTGATCAAAAATTTTTTTACGAATAGGATTGTTCAATGCCCGTAATATAAAAGCTGCTTTAGCTAATTTATCGGCATTTACAAAAGATATATTTAATGCATTATTTAAATTTCCAGAGGTAGTCATTGCCATCAAAGTAGGCTAATATTGCTACTACATTGAATGAATTTAAAACGCATTCATAAAATCCATATTGATGTATATAAATATTTTTTTATACATTCATTTATTGTCGCATATATAGTATGATAACTAATGCTATGGCTGTTTTGTGGCTGGAAGCAGCGTATTGTTAGGGAAGGGAGGTGTAAGGTTTATTTGCATGCGAGGTTTAGTTGACGGAACAGCTTCTCCATGATGGCAGGTATAACACGTAACCGCCTGTATAATTTCTGTTTTCCCATCTTCTTCCATTTTAAAATTATCTTTATTTATTTTATCTGCCATCAACATCATCTTACGGGCAACCGATTTGTACTGGTTGTCGTCACTGGCGAAATCCATTTCTCCTTTAGCTTCATTTCTTACATGGCAAAAATTGCATTTTTCTCCAAGAGAAACAGTAAAATGATGCATAATGCTGTCGAGTTCTTTTTCGCTAATGTCTTTTCGCAATACTTTTAAATTTTTAAATACCGGAATATCCTTTGCAACAAATGATGAAGCAAAAAAGATAATGTTTAAAATAACGAACATTATAAAAATTGTATTTTTCATATATAATTTTTTATATCATGTATTCAATACCGTTAGAGGTCAGGTGAATCGGGTGTACTTTTTTTTAATTCACTCAACGCTTTGTTTATCTTTCTTAATTCCCTTGTTTTATTTTTCTTTCTAATAGTAACAACCGGATCCGTATAAAAAGTAATTATATTTTTTTTA
Source organism: Chitinophagaceae bacterium (assembly GCA_013694745.1). Lineage (GTDB taxonomy): Bacteria > Bacteroidota > Bacteroidia > Chitinophagales > Chitinophagaceae > Ginsengibacter. Next base: position 43,271 of record JACDBU010000006.1, on the reverse strand, counting down.
AGAGAAGAACTTACAGAATCGAACTTTTTATCTTCAAGCTTCAATATTAAGGCAGCATAAGCCTTATCAGCCAAGGGATACTCGGCTGGTGCTGTTTCATTACCGGTATCAAAATCAATATTAGGCAACGATATTTTGCCTCTATTTAATTTAGTAAGTTCTGCCGAATAATAATTTAAAACAGAATCAAAACTTTTAATAAATAATTTCTCCGTCTCTGCTGATGGGGCTTTAAATCTTAAAGCTCTTAAAGGTCCTACCTTGGGTAATATCCTGAACAGCACTGCGAAAATGCTGGCAAAAATGCCTGGCTTTTTATATTCCCCAAATTCCTTATTGTATTTATCTCTTTTTATGCGGTATCTAAACATATCTGCTGTGATTCCCGGATTAGCCTCCTGTATTTTCTTTTTATTGGTTGCCCATGCAACTTTTGTAATGGAAGGAAAAACATTTGTTACCGTCCACCTGAAGGTTTCAATTGCCAGCGGAAGATTTTTAAAAATAGCATGAATGTTTAAACCATACGTTCTTAAAAAAGCTCTTTCCAGAACGGGGGTGGAAACTTTGAATCCTATAAAATCATGATAAGTGGTTGAGACGTAATTACCCCGGGCAGTTTGCAAAACATCGAATGAAAATTCTGTTCTTATATGCGAAATTTTATTTTCTGCATAAGTAACCACGTCGCCGAATTTTTGTTTCATTTTGGGATATGCGATGGGCACGCTCCTGTTTACACCAAGCTTGTGCCCGTATTTGTCGGCGCTGTAATGACAAAGCGCACCAAGTGCAAAAGCATATTCATTAAGATCATGGGCTTCAAACAACAATGATTCAACAAAATCACCGCTCCTTACATAATGTACCAGGTTGGTAAAAAGCTTACTGCCGAAAGGATAATAACCCATATCAGGTGCTACTGCACCTCCGTACGCATAAGCATGTGCTTCTTTAAACTGTTGTTCAGTTGAAGCCGGATATTTTTCTTTTAAAAGCGGCTTTATGTATTTTTCCCAATTCACATCAATAAGCGCTTCATGCGTGAGAACGGAATAAGCACCTGATGAAAGAGGGACTATCACAGTTAAAAGCACTACGAGGCAGCATAAAACGAAATAACGGAACTTCATATTAAGAGATCTCCACTATAGTTTATTGAATTTACACAAATTTTGCGCCGTATCTTATTTTTGTATAATGGCTCAAAAGAAACTACAACGTTTTGCTGAAATAAATTCTTTCAAAAATGTTTTGCAATACCCCGAAGGAATGAAGGGCATGTGGAACAAATTTTTCAAAAACAGTAACCCCGTTGTATTGGAATTAGCATGCGGAAAAGGGGAATACACGATAGCCTTAGCACAATTGAAACCCGATCATAATTTTATTGGCGTGGATATCAAAGGCAACCGGTTATGGGTTGGGGCTAAAACCGGTTTGGAAAATAAAATTTTAAACGCAGCTTTTTTACGAACACAAATTGATAAGATAACTGACTATTTTATTACGGATGAAGTTGACGAAATTTGGATAACTTTTCCTGATCCGCAATTGAGAACATCAAAGGCCCGGAAGAGACTGACACATCCAAAATTCCTGAGGATGTACCAGCAGTTTTTAAAAAAAGATGGGTTGATCCATTTAAAAACCGATTCACCCGATCTGTATCTTTTTACTAAAACGGTAATTGATATGTACGGTCTCCATGTGGTAACCGATATGAATAATCTGTATGCAGGCAATAATATTTCAGCCGAGCTTAGGATAAAAACGCATTATGAAAGTCTTGATATTGCACAAAGCAATACCATTTATTATTTGTGTTTTACATTGCCGCCGGTAATAAATACAGATGATGAAATGCTGCACCGGCATATCAAAACCGCAGAAAAAAAATCAATGTATGCAAAACAACCTGGTTGAAATGGAAGATTTTTACCTGGATAATAACGGGCTGATGATATTTACACAAAAATATCTTTTGCAACGCGGGGAATGTTGTGGTAATGGCTGCAGGCATTGCCCGTTTGATTATATAAATGTACCAGCAGTAAAGCGGCATGAATTATTAGCTGCCCGTAATAAAAATTTTGAAAACAAAAAATAAATGCAAAAAAAACGCATAGCTGTAAGAGAAGGAAAGCCGCGAAGTACCAACCGCGATTATAGTTTTTTTGATAATGTTTATGAAGTGGTCCGACAAATTCCTAAAGGGCGCATCACTTCTTTTGGCGCCATTGCAAACTACCTGGGAACAAAGCTATCTGCCCGGATGGTGGGCTGGGCAATGAATGGTGCACATTCCGTTTCTCCGAAAGTGCCGGCTCACCGCGTGGTGAACCGCAATGGTATGCTTACGGGTAAAGCACATTTTGCAACACCGGATAAGATGGAAGAATTATTGGCGAAGGAAAAAATAAAAGTAGAAAAAGATACCGTTGTTGAATTTGAAAAATTATTCTGGGATCCGGCAAAAGAACTTTCCCTGGATCGCTGATCATCAGTAATAAGGATGGATGAGCAGGTAAACCACCACCCCGGTTACCGCCACATACAACCAAATGGGCCACGTGATCCTTGCCAGCTTTTTATGTTTTTGATATTCTCCTGTCAATGACCTGTAAGATGTAAATAAAATAAAGGGAAGAATAATTCCTGCAAGGGGTATATGCGTTGCTAAAATAAAATAATACAGTATGCGTAATTTACCTGCCAGCGTTTTTTCATCTGCACTCAATATTCCATCATGATTGAGATCGCCATATTTTGTTTCTCCACTAAACAAATGGTGACAGATATAGGAGACAAGAAATAACACTGATAAAACAATAGCAGTAAGCATTATGCGCTTGTGTAAGGCATAATTTTTATTTTTTACGGCTATCAAACCGAATAGTAATAAAATGGTTACGGCTGAATTTATTACGGCATTAACTTTAGCAAACAAGTGCGGATTAAAGCCAAGATCAACATACAGCTTTACTTTTGATAACAATGCTACTGCGCCAAAAACAATTATTGAAACGATCCAGATAAACCACTTTGCTCTTTTATCATTTTTTTCTAATTGCGGTGTGAGGCCATAAGGTGAATTGGATATTTCTGTATTAGTATGATCTTTCATTTTATTATTTTTCACCGGCTTGGGTCGTGGCCAGTTATTTTAGCTTCGCCCGAAAAGCTCTTTTAAAAATTGTCCGAATGTTTTTTTCCGGTCTTTCTCAAGCATGAGCAAGGGAATATCCCGCACCAGTTTTGACTGGGCAACAGAATCACCACCGTTGTACCAGCCTCTTACAATTTTTTCCTTATCCACTAAAAAAAAATAAGGGGTATGAACAAAACCGGTATCAACATCCACGTCAGCAATTCCGGCTTTCAATTCATTTAAGGCAAAATCATAAATATCTTTTTTTGCACCGGTGACCAGCCACCACGAATCAGGATCTACATTAAAACGCGCAGCAAATTTTCTTAATTGGGAAACGGAATCATGCAGTGGGTCTACACTTATAGAAATAAACTGGACTATACTGTCATTCTGCTTAAAAGAGTTTTGTAGTTTTTTCATTGACCTCGCAAGGCCGGGACACAGTGTAGGACAACGGGTAAAGAAAAAATCTATTACCAGTATTTTACCCTTGAGATCAAACAGTGAAACAGAATCTCCCAGCTGGTTGGTAAAGGAAATATTTTTTAAATGATGCCACACCGTATCGGTGCTGGATCTCCCGTTGGTTACATGGGTTGCAACACTATCATAAAAATATCGCGAAGGCATTGTTACGGCGCGCTCGCTGTAATATTTTACCAGCAGGTAACTTACCAGGGGTATCATGAGTGCCAGCGCCACGGCTAAAAATGCTTTCTTATTCATTCAATAATTTCTAAAAAAAATAGCCATCATTTTTTGATGGCTACCTATGTATAATTACAATATTTAAATTTTATTGTTAATCCGGTTTGCCATTTTCTTTTGCGGGCAAAGTTTGCTGCTGCACTTTTTCTGTTGATGGCCTGCTGCCGGCATCTGTATTCCGTAAATTTTTCCATGCATTGCCATCCCATAAGAAGGCGGTAAGAAACCAAACAAACAACATGAGCGGAACAATGATCGTCATAATAAGGTTCCTGATCTCATCTCCCAAATGCATAAAAATAGAAACGATATAAAAAGCCTTTGCAAGGGTTAATATGCATACAAGACCTTTGAAAGCCAGTACCAGTGTGTGATTTGGATTAGCGCCTTTATGAAGCGTGTAAATGGTCAATCCAATTCCTAACTCAGTAAGTGTTAGAAATAACAAGAGCCAAAAAGTTTTCCATATCCTTTTCACCTGCGATTTATCGTCGTGGTGGTGTGTAATTTCTGCTGTTGTAACCTGCGACATATCTAATAATTTTTTTTATCTTTTTAATCTATGTGTATGTGTTTAAAAAAACTACACTGGCATTTAGCTACATAGGTGATCATAATTATATCAGGTAAAAACATAGGAATACAAACACCCATACAAGATCAACAAAGTGCCAGTACAATCCTGCTTTTTCTATCATTTCATAGTGACCCCGCTGGTCGAAATGACCGAGCCTTGTTTTCACCAGCATGATGCCATTGATAACTACGCCTGAAAAAACGTGGAATCCATGAAACCCTGTTATGCCGAAAAAATATCCTCCAAATGCAATAGGGCCGGGACTTGCCACTTCAGCTCCATTATAATTTACTTCCGGCCCCCAGGGATTGTGGCTTACTGTTGTTCCCCAATGCTGCAAGGTTCCATTAACCAATACTGCATGATCGCCTGTTATTAAATGCGTCCATTCCCATGCCTGGCAGCCTAAAAATGCAAGGCCTCCGAGGATGGTAAATACAAGCCATTTTTCAACCCCTTTGCGATTCATATTATGCCCTTCGTGTACGGCCAAAACCATGGTTACCGAGCTTAGAATTAAAATGAACGTCATGAGACTTACAAACGCAAGTGGCAGGTTTGTATGGCCGGTTAAAGGAAAAGCATTGAATACGTGGTTGGGATCGGCCCAAACATTCTGGCTGAATCTTATGGTGCCATAAGAGATGAGAAATGCACCAAAAGTAAATGCATCACTCATCAAAAAATACCACATCATAAGCTTACCATAACTTACATTGAAGGGGCTTTTACCTCCATTCCACAATTTGGTAGTGGGTTGTATTGCTGCTGCTGTTTCCATCTAACGAAACTTTAAAGTATTGCAAAAATAACCGTTTAAATTCCCCGTACAAAAGTAATTGAGAAATTGCTGAATAAAATATTTTTTCATCGTATCATCAATAAGAATATCAATAAATATATCCAAAGAAAATCAACAAAATGCCAGTATGTGCTTATCATTTCAACTGGTACGGCGCTATAGCTTTTTACTTTTACGCTGAACGTCTTAAGATATATCACTATGAGTGTAATTACGCCTGCAATAACATGTACGGCGTGTAATCCTACAATAATATATAAGAAAGAAAATGCAACATTGCGGGTTAGTGTAATGCCGCTTTGCCAGAGTTGAATAAAGCCGATGGTTTGCATCACGACAAACAAAATTCCGAGGATGAGGGTAATAAGCAGCCACTGCCTGTATCGTGGCCGTTCTCTATCTCTGAAATTATTTGCGCTAATGATAATGGTTATGCTGCTCAGGATGATCACCGCCGTTGAATACCAGAATATCACAGGCAGATCAAAAGTGATCCAGTTGGCCTGGCTGCGTTTTACGATATAGGCGCTGGTAAGCCCTGCAAACATCATCACTATGCTGCTAATACCTACCCATAATGTAAATTTATGCGGATGTATTCTTTTATTTTGCTGGTTCATTGCTAGCTCCACTCTCCAGGGTTTGATTAATGAATTTTATCAAATAATAATGCAAGAAAAACGATCATCAGGTAAAAGTAGGAACTGAACATTACTTTTCTTGCAGAAGCAACATCCATTTTTATAAAGAGCTGTAGGCTCATTAAAACCATCCACAAATTACATCCTAAAACGATCCATAAAGAAATGTTGCCACTAATGTGATAATAAAATGGAAGTATTCCAACGGGTACCATCAGCATAGAATAGATAACAGTTTGCAGGGCAGTAAATTTTGTTGGGCCTTTATCACTTGGCAATAATTTAAAACCCGCTTTGGAATAATCAGTATGGGCAATCCAGGCTATTGCCCAAAAATGAGGGAATTGCCAAAGGAATTGTATGGCAAATAATATCCATCCGCCGGCTGTAAATGCGCCGGTACCTGCAACCCAGCCAATTAAACATGGTAATGCCCCGGGAAAAGCTCCCACCAGCACAGCAATTGAATTTACTTTTTTTAAGGGCGTATAAATAAAGGCGTATAAAAAAAGACTGAATAATCCAATGAGGGAAGCATACAGATTGAACGAGTACCAAAGTATCATTATACCCACGATTCCTGCGATGGTAGCAAACATGAAAGCCTCATTTGGAGTCATTCTTCCAGCAGCAACAGGACGGCCTGCTGTACGCTTCATCATTGCATCAGTATCTTTTTCAATGGCCTGGTTTATGGCATTTGCAGAACCGGTAATAAGCATACCCGCGGTAAATAATAATAAAACAGATAAGAGGTTGAAGGTAACATTAGGAGCCAGTAAATAACAAACCACGCAACTAAACACCACCATAAAACTGAGTGTGAATTTTATCAGCTGGAAATAATCTTTCACTTTGCTGGCAAGCGCAAAGGAGTTTGAAGAGGTGGTGACTGATACGGGTGTATCCATTTACGGGAATATTAAAAAATGCCCCGATGTGTGATCATGGCAGATATTTTTTCAGATCAATTTTATAACGGATCAATGCTTGCTTTCATGCTCACCCACAGGTTCTGTTTGCGGAATAAATTCTCTGCCGTCTTTTCCGTAATCATAAGCCCAGCGGTGCACTTCAGGGATCTCTCCGGGCCAGTTACCATGCCCCGGGCGAATAGGGGTTGACCATTCCAGTGTATTTGCTCCCCAGGGGTTTTGAGTAGTTACTTTTCTTCCCTTAAACATGGAGTAAAAGAAATTAAAAACAAAAAGTAGCTGCGCAGCAAAAACAATTATTGAAACAAAGCTGATGAATTCATTTAATCCTGCGAACATTTTAAATGATTCCCAGTTGCTGAAATCATAGTAACGGCGAGGCATACCCGCTAATCCTTCGTAATGCATCGGCCAAAAAATAAGGTAGGCGCCAACCATGGTTACCCAAAAATGGATATATGCCAGGGTATCATTCAAATACCTGCCAAACATTTTTGGATACCAGTGATACAGCCCGGCAAACATGCCGAACATACCCGCAACACCCATTACAATATGGAAGTGGGCAATAACAAAATACGTATCGTGCAAATGAATATCCAGGGCTGAGTTCCCTAAAAATATCCCGGTTAATCCGCCCGAAATAAAGATGCTTACAAAACCAATAGAGAAGAGCATGCCGGGTGTAAACCTGATATTGCCCCGCCACAATGTGGTTAGCCAGTTAAATACTTTAATGGCTGATGGAACTGCGATCAATAAGGTGAGCAATACAAAGAAAGAGCCAAGGAAAGGATTCAATCCGGTGACAAACATATGATGCGCCCACACTAAAAATGCAAGTGCTGTAATGGCAAATAAGGAACCCACCATGGCCATGTAACCGAATATCGGTTTGCGTGAATTCACCGACATCACTTCTGAAGCGATGCCCATTGCGGGTAAAATAATTATATACACTTCCGGGTGACCAAGGAACCAAAATAAATGCTGGAATAAAATCGGACTGCCACCTTCGTTCGGTAAAATTTTTCCATTGATAACAATATCGCTGAGGAAGAAACTTGTTCCTAAATTCCTGTCGAACAATAAAAGGATTGCGCCGGATAATAAAACCGGGAATGAAAGTACCCCTAAAACCGCAGTGAAAAAGAATGCCCACATGGTTAAAGGCATCCTGGTCATACTCATTCCTTTTGTCCTGAGATTTAAGATCGTGGCAATGTAATTTAGTCCGCCCAGCAATGCATTAATTATAAATAATGCCATGCTCACCAGCCAAAGATCCATACCTATCTTGGAACCTTCCGAGGCTTCGCCCAATGCGCTTAGCGGTGGATAAATGGTCCATCCGCCGCTTGCAGGCCCGGTTTGAACAAACAAAGAGGTTAACATTACAATAGAAGCCATGAAGAAAAACCAGTAGCTCAGCATATTTAAAAATGGTGAGGCCATATCTCTAGCGCCAACCTGTAATGGAATTAAAAAATTAGAAAATGTTCCGCTTAAACCTGCAGTAAGTACAAAGAAAACGAGGATTGTACCATGCATGGTTACCAGGGAATAATAAAATTCGGGATCAAGTTTTCCGCCTTTTGCCCAATGACCTAAAAAATCTTCCAGCCAGGGAAAAGTTGATTCAGGATAACCCAGTTGCAACCTAAACAGCACAGAAAAAAAACCTCCGATAATAGCCCATATCATCCCTGTAATTAAAAATTGCTTGGCGATCATTTTATGATCCTGGCTAAAAACATATTTAGATATGAATGATTGGTGGTGGTGGTGCTCATGCGCGGTATGCCCCAGGTCATGGACCCCGGTTACCTGATCATGTAAAATTGCTTCGTTGCTCATAGTATTATAATTTTCAAACCCATAAGGTTTGATTATTTATTTGTAACTGCCAGCGCCAGTGGTTTTGAGGCTGCAGAATCTTTTTTCGGTAATGAATCTGTTGCAGGTGTTGAGCCAGAACCACCGCCCATAGCTCTCGCATATTCGGGTTGCTGGGTTGCGATCCACTTATCAAATTCTTCCTGTGTTTCCACAATAATTATACCCCTCATAGAAAAATGTCCTCTGCCGCAAATCTGGTCGCACGCTATCTCGTATACAAAATTAGCATTTCCTGTTCGCACCTTCATTTGCTCGGTTGTATATTTTGGGGTGAACCATAATGTTGTGGGTATGCCAGGTACTGCATCCATTTTCATTCTGAAATGTGGCAGACCAACATCGTGAATCACATCCTGGGAGTTGATGACAAATTTTACTGGTTTGTTAACCACCAGGTGGACCGTGCCGGTTGAGTGTATATCATCATGGCTGGTTACATCTGTCCAGTCTACTCCCAAAGAATTGCTGTGCGCAGGATCTGTTAATTTATAATTCTTCTTACCCAAAACGCCATCTTTTCCCGGGTACCTGAATTCCCAGGCAAACTGGTGACCGGTAACCTCTACCAATTGCGCATCTTTTGGTGCGTCTGAAGTAAACTGGAACCAGTATTTTAATCCGAAAACTACCAATACGGTAAGCACTATTGCGGGTACGCCGGTCCACAACAATTCGAGCCGGTTGCTGTGTGTAAAATAAAAAGCCTTGCGTTTATCACTTTCCTGGTAGCGGAATGAAAACACGAATAAAGCAACTTGTGTAATAACAAATACAACCCCACAAATGATAATGGAAATCCACATCATGGTATCAATATTTTCCCCCTGTACCGAGGCAGAACCTTGCGGGAACAATGTTTTATCGTAATAGAGATCATTACACCACCAGGCGCCTATCAATCCGAAAATTAAAAAAGCAATTAATAAGAAACCATTTATCCGGTTGGTTTGTTTGCGCGATTTTTCTTCACCCTTTAAAATACTAACATACTCACTGGCCTTTGCGATCTGTACGATCAGCAAAAAGATCATCAGCACAATTGCTATCAAAAAAATGTCATTCATGATTTATTATTTCGAAAACTATTTTTAAAACTCAAATCACCTCTCATCCTACGTATGATGTATTATACTTTCTTTCAAAAAAGGATGATTCTTTTGTAATAACGGCACCTTTGATAAATATCTCGCCACACTCCACATGATGAGTCCAACAAATCCAACAGGGATCCCAAATTCATACCAGCTCATGTGCGGATGATTTTTCACCGTGCCTGGCATAACCATCTGGTAAAAATCAATCCAGTGTCCAAAAATGATCATCACACACATGAAGGTCATAAATGTATAATTCCGTTTAGGACCTTTTTTCATTAATAATAAAATGGGGCAAACAAAATTTACGATCAGGTTAAAAAAGAAAAGCCCTTTATAGGCACCCACATGGCGCGCTGTACCGATCCTGTCAATAAAATATTTTGTTTCTTCCGGTTGATTACTGTACCAGATAAGCATGTATTGAGAGAACCAGAGATACGCCCAGAAAATAGAAAATGCGAATATGAATTTTCCAAGATCGTGTAAATGTTCATGCGTTACATATTCCAGCTCACCCTTATTTTTAAAATAGATTACAAAAATGGTTATGAGGGCAATGCCTGATACAAATGTGCTGGCGAAAGTGTACCAGCTATACATGGTGCTAAACCAATGTGCATCAATGCTCATGAGCCAGAGCCAGGGCATTGTTGATCCTACTGATAAGCCATACACAACAATAAAAAAAGCGCCCCATGCCACATTTTTATTGATCCATCTTTTACCAGTCTCAAAATCCATTGGTCCATGCTGGTCACTTTCCAGACTAAACTGCCTGATCTTTTTGCCGATAAACCACCATAACCCCAGGGTTACTATTGAAGCACCGGTATAAAAAGTAGGATTTAAAAAACCAGATTTTCCCCTTAGCACTTTATCTGCAGCAACTGCATTTCTATCGAGCCATGGATAAATATCATAACGGTGACCGAAAACAATGCTCAATATCACTATTAGCATGATCACTGCCATTACCGGAACCACTGATGAGATGGCTTCTGTGATCCTGCGAAAGGCAACCTGCCAACCACCCATGGCTACTGTTGTAATACACATAAAGAACATGGCGGTGTTAACCAACATTAACCAGTACATGCTGTTTTGTAACAGCACTGCCCAAAAGCGTGTACCAAGAACATTATCACCTTTATTGCCAGCCAAAGGATGTAAAAAAATGATAGCTGCTAATAAAGTAACTACACCCACAATCATTAATCCTGTTGTCCATTTTTTATATCCACCCGGTATTACAAAATGATTGTTCATCAATATCTTTTTAAAATTATCTTACTTTTTTGCCATCGTGCTGTCTTTCGTCGTGCCACTACCGGCAGCCACAGAATCTTTTGGAGCACTTATTTTAGCCTGTTCTGATTTTATGAATTGTATAACCATCCATCTCTGCCTGCGGTCAAGCTGGGATGCATAACTGCCCATATTATTTTTGCCGTAAGTAACCACATGAAACATTTGGCCTTCTGGTTCTTTTACATACTGCGGCATTTTTAAATTGGCGATACCTCCAACCTTTCCTGCCAGTGGCCCCTGTGCGTCAAGGTTAGGACCATGGCAAATTGCACAATTAATATTAAACAACCGGTGCGCTTCATTTAAGCCAACTGAATCCAATGGTGGCAGCGGGTCTTTAATATCTATGGCGAGCTTATAACCATTTGAATCGTTGGATAATGTATAAGGAAAAAGGTCGCCTCTTCTTATTGTACCCGGTACAGGAAAAGGAAGATAATTTATTCCTTTTGCTGCAAGATCGTTAGGGGCATTAGCTTCATATGCCCTGCTGTAGGTCATGTCGGGCATATATATCCTACCCGGATGCCGCCTGTCGTTACAACTGAATAAGACAATTGTTGCCAGCAAACAAAATATTTTAATTTCCTTTCTCATGTTTACATTCTTATATATTCCCTCGCGGAATTAAAGGTTAATATCCCACTTCCTCGTATCTGTATAATTTTTGCTCCTTATCGTACCTGCCAAACCACCAGCCGGTTTCCGCTTCCTGAACATTTACTTCCATTGCACCATTACGTTGTAAAAATTCAGCTACTTCTGATTCATTAGTTTTTGCAGAGCACTCAATAACCAAGACAAAAAGATCATCCGTTGCTCTTGGATGAAAATGGTGTTTTTTTACGCCCGGCATCATCTGGCACAAATAACAAAACGTCCATACCATTCCTAAAGATGCAAATAAAACAGTGAGCTCAAAAGTTATTGGAATAAAAGCCGGTAAGGGAAAATGGGGCTTACCACCAATATTCAAAGGCCAGTCTTTAGTAAAGATCCAGCCCATACCAGTCAATGCTGTAGCCGTTCCGGTGATTCCGAAAATAAACCCGGCGGTATGTAAACTTGTCTCCCGTATTCCAATAGCGTGGTCAAGACCATGCATAGGAAATGGTGTATACACGTCATGTATTTTATAACCTGCACGCCTTACATTTTTTATGGCAGGAAATAAAACCTTTTCATCATCGAAACAACCAACTACAAATTTTTTTATCATATTAAAACCCCTCCAAACTTCCATTGGAAGTTTTTTTATAATTTATCCATTCGTAAAACGTTAATCCGTTTAAACGGATTAACGTACTTAATGCGCATGCTCTACTTCTTCTATATAAAATTTTTCAGCATCCATCTTTTCCGTATCCGTCATTTTCTTTTTATAATCCTCCCCACTGGTTTTTAAAATTGCCTTGATCTCTGCTATCGCGATAACAGGGAAATATTTTGCAAAGAGGAAAAAGCAGGTAAAAAATAATCCGAACGTACCGAGGTAAAAACCAATTTCCCAAATGCTCGGACTATAATAAGTACTCCAGGATGAAGGAAGGTAATCACGGTAAATGGAGGTTACGATAATTACAAAACGCTCAAACCACATGCCCACATTTATCAGCACACTCATAAAGAAAGTGAAGGCAATATTTCTTCTCAGCTTCCTGCTCCAGAACAATTGCGGAGATACCACATTGCAAAACATCATTCCATAATATGCCCAGCCATACGGACTGAAAATATTTGCGCGGTTTTGGAAGAAGGCCCAGTTCTCGTAAGGGTTTTGCCCATACCAGGATATAAATAATTCAGTTAAATATGCTATACCCACAATAGAACCTGTAAGCACGATTACCTTATTCATTGCTTCTATATGTCCTACTGTTATGTAATCTTCAAGATGTAAAACCTTCCGGGTTATGATGAGTAAGGACTGCACCATTGCAAAGCCGGAAAAAATAGCACCTGCCACAAAGTATGGCGGAAAGATGGTTGTATGCCAGCCCGGGATAACGGATGTAGCAAAGTCAAATGATACAATTGTGTGAACAGAAAGTACCAGCGGAGTACTTATACCGGCCAAAACAAGCGATAAGCTTTCATGCCTTTGCCAGTGCTTGGTGCTGCCCGTCCAGCCAAATGAGGTAAGGCCATAAAACATTTTTCTGAACTTTGTTCTTGCCCTGTCGCGTACCGTTGCCAGGTCAGGCAGCAAACCTGTATACCAGAATAAAAGTGATACGGTAAAGTAGGTTGATACTGCAAATACATCCCACAACAATGGTGAACTAAAGTTTGGCCATAATACGCCACGCGTATTTGGATAAGGGAATACAAAGAAGGCGAGCCATACACGGCCCATATGAAATAATGGAAACTGGGCGGCGCAGATAACGGCAAAAATTGTCATTGCTTCTGCAGCCCTGTTTACGCCGGTTCTCCATCCCTGCCGGAACAGTAAAAGGATCGCTGAAATTAATGTTCCCGCATGACCAATACCGATCCACCACACAAAGTTGGTAATATCCCAACCCCAACCAACCGTTTTATTCAGATTCCATTGTCCTGTTCCGTAAGTTACTTCGCGATAAACGGAGTAAACACCAAATAATAATAAACAAACAGCAATGCCAAAACCGATGAACCATAATTTGCCCGGCTTTATTTCGATAGGCCTGCAAATATCTTCTGTTACCTGGTGATAATCTTTATCACCATCCACCAAAGGTTCCCTGATTTGCGATTCGTATTTTAATAATGACATATTCTCGTTTGTCTTTGTAGTTTGTCGTTATTTTATATTCAAAATTCTTTATTTATGCTTTTTCTTCGGGTGCATTTCCAACAACCCTCTCTGTATTTCTAACTTTGGCAAGATAATTTACATTACTAAGCACGTGTAATTGCTCAAGTACATAAAAAGTTCTTTCCTTTTGTTCTTCATTCCTGATCTTTGAAACCCGGCTTTCTTTATCATTTACATTTCCGAAGACAATTGCGTTGGTAGGGCATGCCTGCATACAAGCGGTTTGAATCTCACCATCAATAACCGGGCGACCTGCTTTTTTTGCATTTAATTTTCCTTCCTGTAAACGCTGTACACAAAATGAACATTTTTCCATAACCCCATGCGACCTAACGGTTACATCCGGATTCAATACCATTCTTGGAAGATCATCGTTCATATCCATTGTAACATCCGATATTATTCCGCGCTGGTTATCCGGGAAGCTATCTGCTCCTGTATAATCTGCCCAGTTAAAACGACGTACTTTATAAGGGCAGTTATTTGCGCAATATCTTGTACCGATACAACGATTATATGCCATTTGATTCAATCCTTCACTGCTGTGATTGGTTGCAGAAACCGGGCACACATTTTCGCACGGCGCATTATCACAATGCTGGCAAAGCATCGGTTGAAAAACCACATCCGGGTTTGCAGCATCGCCGGTAAAATAGCGATCGATACGCAGCCAATGCATTTCATGATATCTTGAAACTTCCTCTTTACCAACTACCGGTATATTATTTTCGGCATTGCATGCAACAACGCATGCGCTGCAGCCTGTGCATGTATTAAGATCAATGCTCATTCCCCATTTCATCCCCGGTTTATCATAATAAGGGTAGATGGTAGCATCTTTCACGAAATCATTTCCATAATTTTTATTTTCTTCTTCTTCCTCTCTTCCCAAGGCTTTCGGATCAGCAATAAATTTTGACAAGGTGGTTTCTCTTACTATCGGCCGGCCTTCGGTAACATTGTGTACCTGGGTTTGGGCGAGCATAAAAGTTCTGCCTGTTTTTTCAACAGTGGCAGTTGCAGTGTAATCTACTGTTGTACCGTTAAAAGTAGCCAGGGGATATACATTGATACCCGCGCCATTAGCTGCTTTCCCGATAAAATCAGCTGTTTTATCTTTAGTGCTGCTTTGCCTTCCGTAACCAACTGCTATGGCTATAACATTAGGATGAACACCAGGTATTATCAAAACAGGAAGTTCAATTGTTTTGCCATTCGCAGTAATTTTTACTACCGGCTTTTCGGGATGCACTTCATAATTATCTGTATCCCGGCTTTTAAAAATATCAATATCAAATAATGATTTTCCCATGGCAGGCGAGATCATCGCATAATTATCCCATGTTGCTTTTGTGATGGGATCCGGCAATTCCTGCAGCCATGGATTATTTGCATGATGGCCTGTACCCAAAGAAACTTTTTGATACAAAACCAATTCTACTGCACCGCTCTTTATATTTTGAACTTTGGTGGTAGCATCTGCAATATTGCCATTGAATGGAGAAGACGACATTACCGAAGCAACTATGGGTGACTTTCCCGCAATAGTATTCGTGGAGTCACTGGTAGTATTATTTGTGGCAGCGCCGGAATTTATTATCCCGTCCTGCAATGCTTTATTATAATTGTCTATACCGCCAACTTTAGATGTCCAGTAATTCTTAAAATAAGTTTCATAATCTGTTACATTCCCGCTCCAGCTTAATAAGGATGCCTGGAAAGGCCTTGTCTTGAATAAAGGATGAATAACGGGTTGGATCAAACTTACATAACCCTGCTGTGGTTCAGCATCACCCCAGCTTTCAAGCCAGTGGTGCGCCGGGAGAATATATTTGCAGAGCTCTGTTGTTTCATCCATTCTTTCATTGAATGAAATGGTGACCGGGCATTTTTTTACCCCGCTGATAAATTTATCTGCAGCAAAATAATTGTAAGCAGGATTGGCGCCGTAGATTAATAAGGCACCTATATTACCCGCGTTAAGATCATTTGTAAGGGTAGCCATATCTGCGTCTATCCCTTGACGGTAGTTTACCGGTGATGACCAGTCAATCGTTTTTCCTCCTGCGCCTATTGCTTCATTAATTCCATTTACAAGGAGTTGAACATTGGGATCATTGCTGCCGCATACCACCAATGCAGCACCCTTATTGGCTAATAATTCTGTTGCTGTTTTTTTAATGGCAGGTCCCAGGGCAGCATTGTTTAAAAATCCTGTATCTGATGGAGAACTTTTAACGGCATTGTACAAAGCCAATGCTACAGCGCCCGTTTCAGAAGGCAGGTGCAATATTCTTTCATCTGCATTTGCCCCGGTAAGGCTCATGTGGGATTCAAACTGGATGTGCCGGCTCATGGCAGGTTTATCCTCAACTATCCTTCTTGTTTTTGCATATTGATTTGCAAATACAACAGGACTTAGCCAGGTTCCTAAAAAATCTGCGCCAAGGCTAACGATAACTTTTGCATTTTCAAAATGGTAGGAAGGAATTGCCTTTTTACCATAAGATGACTGGTTGGCAAGCAACATACCGCTGTAAGAAACCGCGTCGTATTGAATGTGTTTGCTTCCTGCGAATTTTGCAAGAAACTCATTTATTATTTGCTGGGTTGTTGGTGAGGTGATGCTGGAAGTGAGCAGTACCAGGGGTTTTACCGTTGCGGCAATGTCAGCAGCGATCATTTTATCTACTATCTCAAAAGTTACCTCCTTGCCATTCGACATGGGGTAACGCAAACGCGATGTGTCATATAATCCCAACACAGATGCCTGCGCCTGTGCGGATGTGCCACCGTTTGTAATCGGTGAAAGTGTATTTCCTTCTATCTTAATTGGCCGGCCTTCTCTTTGCTTAACAATTACCGGGATAACATCGCCTTCTGATATATAGGTAGATGCATAATAGTTTGCAACACCGGGAATAAGATCATCAGGCTTATTTAAAAAAGGGACAGATTTACGAACAGGCATTTCGCAGCTGGCCGCTAATGCAGCGGCTGCCGTACTGAAACCTACATATTTTAAGAAATCCCTGCGAGGCGTTTTAGCATCCAAAAAGCTCTCACTCAAATCCTCAAGCGGATGCAGATCTTCTTTAAATTCATCAGGCAATGATTTTTTGTATGCCTCCGAATTATTAAGCTCCCCAAAACTCTGCCAGTACTTTTTATCCATAGTATCGTTTATTTGTTAACCCGTTCAAACGTTTATCCGGATTAACCGATTATACCCTTCAGTTTAATAATGACACTTCTGACACTCAGTTCCACCTATCTTTTCCACAGTTACACTATCGTATTTTTTATTCTTTATATCCTCATGAAACTTTTCGTAAATGCTATAGAATTTATTGCCATTGCCTTTGTCGTCGTTGAACTGGACTTTGGTTTCCCTGTGGCAATTGATACACCAGCCCATGCTCAATTCTGCAAATTGTTTAACCTGGCCCATCTCCTGGATAGGGCCATGGCAGGTCTGGCATTGCTGCTGACCAACTTTTACATGCTGGGAGTGATTGAAATAAACATGATCGGGAAGGTTGTGGATACGAACCCATTCAATAGGTTTACCGGGATGATCATATGTTTTAGAAGTGGGGTTCCAGCCGGAATACTGATACAATTTTTGTATTTCCGCCGTACCATTTATTGATATGCCTTCATCAGTTGTAACCGGTTCGCCTGTATATTCCTTGATCGCCATGTGGCAGTTCATACAAACATTCACAGAAGGTATGTTTGCGTGTTTACTATCCTGCGCGCCACCATGGCAATACAAACAACTTATCTGGTTAGTGCCTGCGTGCACTTTATGTGAATAATAAATAGGCTGAATGGGTTGATACCCTTTCATTCTGCCCAATCCCACGGCGCCTTCGATCGTGAAATAGCCACCAATTAAAAAGACAACTATAACGGCCAGTAATAAATATGCCTTATTGCGGTAAAAAGGAACGGGGTTCGGTGTTCTTATGCCCTGCTTTTCATCACTTAGTTTTTTAAGATTACTATTAACCTGTAATAAAATGAGTGCAACTACTGCTAGCACCAAAGTAAGTAACCCATATAAGAGTGAATTATCTTCGGGGGCAGCTTCGCCTCCTTTAACAGCGCCACCCGGAGCTGCAGGCGGAGTATAACTATCAGCCCAATCCAAAACCGCTTTGATATCCTCTTTTTTAAGATCAGAGAATTGGGTCATTTTTGAATTGAACTTTGCGAATAACTGCTTGGCATAGGGGTCGGTAGTGATCATTTCATCAACATGATTAACCCATTTATATGCCCATTCTTTTGTAGGTTCCCTGTCGCGCGCATGTGCTAATGCCGGACCGGTAAAATCCTTATCGGGTTTATGACAGGTGGCACAATTTGCTTTAAAAATCTGCTCACCATTTTGTGCGTATAAAAAATTTTGAAAAAAGAATAACAGTAAAAAAGTGATATAGGTTATAGTTCTTACAATAAATCTTCTGTAATAATGCATCACTAAAACTGAGTTATGAATGGTTGACAATGATCCTTAGTTGCGTGCAAAAATAAGTCAGGATGTTGACAAACTGTTAACATTTTAAAAATTTTTTTTGCCATGACTGGCGCGGGTTTCAGTAGGTTCTGACAATTACGGATTGCAGATTGTCATTAGCAGGTAATTGCTTCTTCGCTGCCTGGTAATTTATTTCATTATGCTTTTTTTGAAATCAAATTAATGCATCTTTGGCAGATGTTTAAAAAGTTGCGGAAGCATTGGAAAGTAAATAATTCACAGCTCGTCCTGGTATTTTTCACTTTCGCTATTACGGGAAGTTTAACCGCTTACTTAAGCAGGAAGATAACGTCATGGCTGGCTGTTGAAAGATTTTCATGGGAATGGTGGGGCTTAAAAATCGCCATCATTTTTTTTGGATACCAGGTGCTGATCCTGTTGGTTGGTTTTTGTTTCGGCATGTTCGATTTTTTCTGGAAATATGAAAAAAAAATATTGAGGAGGTTTGGGATGATGAAGCGAGGAGCGAGCGGGGAGGAGGGAATAGCGAGTAGCGAGAAGCAAGTAGTGAGTGGGGAGGAGCGAATGGCGAGTAGTGAGAAGCAAGTAGCAAGTACACGAATTGCAATATTTGCTTCCGGCAAAGGAAGCAATGCACAAAAGATCATTGATTATTTTTCAGCACCTTCTTTACCGGGTGAAAGCGATTTTGAAAAAAGAAAAAATGCCAGCGTGGCATTGATCGTTTCTAATAACCCGGGTGCGGGTGTTTTAAATATTGCGAAAAAAGAAAATATCCCATTTCTTGTAATAGAAAGAAATAAATTTTATGAAGATGGATATTTATCATTTCTAAAGGAATCTGGAATAGATATTATTGTACTCGCGGGCTTTATGTGGAAAGTGCCGCCAATACTTATCAAAGCATTTCCCAACAGGATAATAAATATCCATCCCGCCTTGCTGCCAAAATACGGGGGCAAAAATATGTATGGTGATCATGTGCATGCAGCTGTTATAAATGCGCGAGAAAAAGAAAGCGGTATCACCATTCATTATGTAGATGAATTGTATGATCATGGAAAAATTATCTTCCAGGCAAAATGTACTGTTGATAATAATGAAACGTTGGAAAGCTTAGCTAATAAAATTCATACACTGGAACACGAGCATTATCCAAAAGTTATAGCTGGTATGCTCATATGATTGAAGACAGATGATTTTTTCAGATCACTATTTTTCGGAATCGTTTGTAAGAATAACTTTCAATGTTTTATCCCTTGCGGCATTTTGAAAAGTATCGTATGCCTCAATAATATTTTGCAAAGGAAAATGATGGGTGATAAGTTTTGTAGGATCTATTTTTTTTGATGACACTGTTTTCAATAACATCGGTGTAGTTACTGTATCCACAAGCCGTGTGGTGATGGTGATATTTTTTGACCATGAAGTTTCCAGGTGGAGTGCCACGCTTTTACCATGTACGCCAATGTTGGCAATGTGTCCGCCGGGAGCAATGATCGATTCGCATAGCTCGAAAGTTGCCGGTATACCAACTGCTTCAATAGCAACATCAACGCCTTTTTTTTCTGTTAGCTCAAAAATTTTTGCAACTGCATCTTCTTTCTGGCTATTAATTGTATGTGTTGCACCGAATTTCATAGTTTCCTGCAAACGATAATCATCCACATCTACCATTATAATAAGCGATGGCGTATAAAATTGTGCGGTAAGCAAAACCGCCAATCCTATTGGCCCTGCGCCAACAATTGCCACTGTATCGCCCGGTTTTATCTGCCCGTTCAACACGCCGCATTCAAAACCAGTTGGTAAAATATCACTTAACATCACAACCGCTTCTTCATCCACATTTTCAGGAATATGATAAAGACTGTTATCCGCAAATGGTATCCTCACAAACTCTGCCTGTGTACCATCAATAAGATGTCCTAATATCCATCCACCTTTTGTACAATGTGAGTACATTCCTTTTTTGCAATACTCACATTTTCCGCACGATGAAATGCAGGAGATGAGCACCCTGTCTCCTTTTTTAAAATCAGTTACAGCAGTTCCTACTTCTTCAATAATGCCTACGCCTTCGTGACCAAGTATACGGCCATCAGTTACTTCAGGCACATCGCCTTTTAGAATGTGCAGATCGGTGCCGCATATGGTTGTTTTGTAAATTTTTACAATTGCATCAGTAGCTTCGGTGATACCGGGTTTTGGCTTTTCTTCCCATGATTTTTTTCCGGGTCCGTGATACACTAATGCTTTCATCGTAAAAATTTTACTGAATGGACAAAGTAGAGAAAGACTTTCAATTCATATTGTTATATTTTGCTGCAGCACACAGTTTGTATAAGATACCTTGCCTTATATATTTCATTTAATTGTTATAGCAAATTTGTTGTTGGAAAATGAGGCCAGGTAATCAAAAAGCAAAATGACCGTTAAAAATAGTGCGGAATAAAAATCCGTATTAGCCTTTGGTGTAATATTATGCCTTTACTTATTGCCTGTGCCGAATTTTATACGTACTAAAAGAAATATTTTTCTTTTACTTTTATTAAGTGTGATAACAATGCCTGTTTTACAAGGACAGATAATCATTTCGGGTACGGTATATGATTCAACCAAGTTATATGGCGTAACAAATGTCCTGGTTAGCAGTACAGGAGGAAATGCAGTGTACACCGACTCACTTGGTATTTACAGTATTAAAGTTTCGGATGCGGATTCGCTTTCTTTTTTTTACAGGCACAAATCAACCATTAAATTCCCGGTACATACAATAAGCAATTACAACGAATTTGATGTCTCCTTACGGGTAGGGCTACACGAAAAGTATAAACCTTTGAAAGAGGTGATCGTATATTCAAAAAATTACCACCAGGATTCTGTGGAGAACCGGTTGCAATATGCAAAAATTTTCAACTACGAAAGGCCGGGCCTGCATTCTTCTTCCGGGGATGGTGGTCCACCCGGGCTTGATGTGGATGATCTCATTCATATTTTCAGGTTCAGAAAAAATAAGCAAAATTTGGCTTTCAGAAAAAGACTCATCACGCAGGAGGAGGATAATTATGTAAATTATAAATTTAACACGGTGCTGATAAAAAGAATGACCGGGCTGAGAGATACCCTGCTGGAAAAATACAAAAACATCTACCGCCCAAGCTATGCCTTTGCTGTCAGCAGTTCCGAGATTGAGTTTTATCAATATATCCTGGCTACCGCAAAAGAATTTAAGCGGCTTGAAGGGATCAGCGGTCCCGTAAACTAGTTTACATAACCTCTTTTAAAATTTCCCGGTGCGAAGTTTCAACATGGCTTTTGAACTTCTCATACCATTGTTGCCAGTCGCCCTGGGCCATACCGCCTGTTAACGATTTTTCAAAATCTGCTAAAGAATTGAAACCGGTTTCCATAATAAGCCGGTAGGCATCTCCCGTAAAATCACTTAACATGCGGAGGCTTTGTGCAACGGGCAGCATGTTCTTTGTTTTTGCTTCATCAAACAATGCTTTTGCATCTTTAAAATGCCCGAATTTTAAATGAAAAATGTCCCTGATGATGTACATACTTTTAGATTTTTAGAATTGAAAATGATCAGCAGCTGATCTTGCAATAACAAAGGCGGGATAGTAAAAATACAACCTATTTAAATAAATGTCAACCTGGTTAATAGTGTAATAATTTTTGTATGGTTTCATCTAATCGTGCACTGGCCATGAAATTTTTTTCCAGTTCAATATTAAAAGGCACGGGTGTATCGAGTGAGGCACAACGCATTACGGGGGCATCAAGGTGTTCAAAACAATTCTCATTTATCCAGGCAGCAATTTCCCCGCCTATCCCGCCGGTCAATGTATCCTCGTGCAGGATCAGCACTTTACCGGTTTTTAAAACTGATGTTTTTATGGAATCGAGATCCAGCGGCAATAACGTTCGGAGGTCGATGATATCCAGGGAAACTTCCGGGTGCTTATCTGCGTAAGCGGTAGCCCAATGAACACCGGCGCCATAAGTAATTATACTAACGGTATCGCCTGACCGAACTTGTCTTGCCTTTCCAATTTCAATTTCAAAATATTCTTCCGACAGCTCACCTGTTATACTCCTGTACAAGGCCTTGTGTTCAAAATAAAGAACAGGATTGGGATCGTTTATAGCAGCGATCAGTAGTCCTTTTGCATCCATTGGCGTGGAAGGATATACAACTTTTAACCCGGGGGTATGAACAAACCAGGCCTCATTACTCTGGCTGTGAAAAGGCCCTGCCCCCACACCACCACCGGTTGGCATTCGTATAACCACATCGGCATGCTGGCCCCAGCGGTAATGAATTTTTGCGAGGTTATTTATTACCTGGTTAAAACCTGCGGTAACGAAATCAGCAAACTGCATTTCCATTACGCTTTTGTAACCTTCCAAACTTAACCCCAGCGCAGCGCCAACGATGGCACTTTCGCAAAGGGGGGAGTTGCGTACCCTGTCTTTTCCAAACAGCTCCACAAACCCTTCCGTTATTTTGAAAGCCCCGCCATATTCCGCTATATCCTGCCCCATCAAAATTAATTTGGGATGGGCTTCCATACTTTGTTTCAATCCTTCGGAGATGGCATCAACGAAACGTTTCTGGTTCCTGGTTCCTGGTTTCCCGTTAGCAAGTGCTTCTTTAATAATAGCACCTTGTGCGGCGGCAGGGCGCTTAGCATACACATCGTTCAATTCATCTTTGGTATTTGGGGTGATCTTGTTTTCCTGGAAACCCAACTTCAGTTCAGCTTCTATGTGTTCCTTATTTTCACTGCGTATATCCTTTACCGTTAGCTCGGTCAATATATTTTCTTCTATTAAAAAAAGCTCGTAATTTTTTAACGGGTCTTTTTGTTCCCATTGCGTAAATAATTCTTTGGGCACATACTTTGTGCCACTGGCTTCTTCATGCCCGCGCATTCTAAATGTCATGCACTCTATTAAATACGGCTTTTGATTTTTGATACAATAATCCCTTACCCCTTTGATGGTATCATACACTTCAAGGATATTGTTGCCATCGATCTGCACGCCTTGCATACCATAGCCAATTGCTTTATCAACAAGGTTTGCGCACCTGTACTGTTCGTTAACCGGCGTGCTAAGCCCATACCCGTTATTTTCAATGATGAAAATTACAGGTAGATCCCATACTGCTGCAACATTCAGCGCCTCATGAAAATCACCTTCGCTGGTACCGCCATCTCCTGTAAAAGCCATTGAAACTTTACCGGCTGCGCCTGATGCCTGGTTTAGTTTATAGGCCAGGGCTACCCCATCTGCAATGGCAAGCTGCGGGCCAAGGTGAGAGATCATACCGCATATATAATGTTCTCTGCTGCCAAAATGAAAACTCCTTTCTCTTCCATTGCTGTAGCCATTTTTATCACCCTGCCATTGCTGGAATAATTTATGCAGCGGCATATTCCTGCCGGTAAAAACACCGAGGTTACGGTGCAAAGGCATTATCCATTCATCGGGTTGTAAAGCAAGTGTAGCGCCAACAGAAATGGCTTCCTGCCCAATGCCGCTAAACCATTTTGAGATCTTTCCCTGCCGCAACAAGACCAGCATTTTTTCCTCAGTCATGCGCGGAAGCAACAAGTTTTTATACAGGTGGATCAACTGTTCATCAGAAAAATTTTTCCTGTTAAATTCCATAATGCGAAATTCTACAATTCAGTGGAATAAAGCGAAATGTGCAGCCGTTAATTTATTTTCTTTTCCGCACTTAGCAAAGCAGATGTAATAAAGGAAAGCAATAAGCTAAAAATGATCGCCCAGAGCCAGCCTTCAACTTTTATCCCATTTACAAACTTGGCAGCCATAAAAATGATGATGGCATTTATGACAAGTAAAAATAATCCAAGGGTAAGTATGGTGATGGGCAGGGTTAAAATTACCAGCAGGGGTTTCACGATCGCATTGAGCACGGCGAGCACCAGTGCAAATATGATGGCTGTTGTAATGGACTTGATCTGGATATGCGGATCCAAAATTTTTGAAAGACCGAATGCTACAGCGGCCGTGATAAGGATCCTTATAATAAATTTCATAACTTTTTTTTGAAAGCTACTTTAAATTACAACCAATTCAAAAAATTGTTCCGGGACCAAATATTTATTCGCAAGGTCTTTGATCTCTGCAGCCGAAATGTTTTTGATGTCATTCATTGAATCATAAAAATATTTTTCATCCAGGTTATTCAGTATAAGATTTTTCCAGCGCGCAATTATTTGAAAAGGCCCGTCAAGATCACCAAGGTTGAGGCCCATCATATAATTTTTTACCAGCAGCAACTCTTCTTCATCAACCAGCGTATCTCTCAGCAGTTTCATTTCCTTATAGGTCTCATCGATCGTGGCTTCACAAACATCCTTACCTGCTTCAGTACTTATTACCCAGGCCGTATCCTGTACATGATTTTGAATAAAACTGTGTATGCCGTAAGTGTATCCTTTTTCTTCACGGATATTGGCCATTAGCCTCGACCCAAAAAAACCACCCAGTAAATTATTCAGTACCATTACTTTTTTGAAATCGGGATGATATCTTCCCGGAAAAGACCGTGCGATGCGGATGGCACCCTGTACGCCATTAGGGTCATTATTGATCCTGCTCTTTTTTTCTGTTGCCGGCAGGGAAACATTTTGTGGAATGTTAGCCGGCTGGTTTATGTTGAGCTCACCAAAAAAATTATTTAATTGTGTGGCAAAATCAGCGGGTAATTTACCGGCGGCGAATAAGATGGCCTTGCCGTTCACATAATGATCTGCATAAAACTTTTTCAGATCATCAGTATGCAGCGCTTCATAATCTTCCATGCTGCTGAATTTTCCATAAGGATGATCTGCACCATACAGCTTCTGATCAATTAAACGATTGGCAATAAAATCACACTTTTGCAGGTTAACAGAAAGTCTTTGTTTGCAATTTTGTTTAAAGATCTCCAGCTCTTCTTCGGGGAAAATCGCTTCTGTAAGAATCTCTTTAACAACCGGCAACAGCACATTCAGGTGTTTGGAAAGGCAATGCAGGGTTATGGTTGCGTGTTCACTATAGCACGCACGGTTTAAGTAAGCCCCGTAATATTCAAAATGTTCATTGATGCTGAATGCATTTTTTGTGCGCGTACCATTTTTTAAGAGGTAGTTGGTGGCCGCCGCAACCGTATTCTTTTCTTCAAAGCAGTTGCCGGCAAAAAAAACAAATTCAAGCTGCAACACTTCTTCTGCACCGGCATTAACTGCGTATACGGGAGCACCGTTAGTAAGCGCATATTTATCGCAGGGTTTTAGCGTCAGGTTAAAATCTACTGCATCTTTTATATCCGGTATCGTTGTTCTGTCGGGCATTAAAATCATTTAATTTTCTGAATAATAATATAAAGTGCTGCAATTATTTTCGTCAAAAATATTCCGGCTTTCCTGCCTGATTTCAGCAGCGGTAACCGCCTGGTAATGCGCCAGCTCCTTGTTCATAAGATCTGCATCACCCAGTAATTCATACGTGGCCAAGCTGTTGGCACGATTCATCAGGCTCACATCTTCAAAAGCAATCAGGCTCTCGGTCTTATTCTTAACTTTCTGCAATTCAGCTTCACTTATTTCTTCCGTTTTCATTTTATCCAGCTCTTCCAGAATTGCTTTTTCTGCGGCTTCCATTTTTATGCCTTTAACCAGTTTGCCTTCGATGGCAATAAGGCCGGCATCCACACTTCCAAAATGATAACACTCAATATTGCTGAATAGTTTTTTTTCTTTTACCAGGCTTTGAAATAAACGCGAAGATCCGCCACCACTTAAAATATCCGTGATCAGATCCGTTGTATAATATCTTTTATCCAGCCTTGAATAAATATGCCAGCATTTGTAAAGCGCATCCAGCGGAACTTTTGCTTTAATTTCCAAATGATGCGGGCGGGTTTGTTTCGGTTCTTCCGGCAGCCTGCGCTCATATTTTTCACCGGCGGGGATGTTTCCAAACCATTTTTCGGAAAGTTCCTTTACCTGGTCAAAAGTAATGTTGCCGGCAACACACATCACCGCATTTGAAGGGGTATAATGCTTGTGAAAAAAACTCTTTACATCAGCCAGCTTTGCGTTTTCGATATGGCTCAATTCTTTGCCGATCGTCATCCAGCGGTATGGATGTACGGTGTATGCAAGCTCTCTCATCTTGTGCCAGACTTCGCCGTAAGGTTTATTGAGATAATGCTCCCTAAATTCTTCACTCACCACTTTTCTTTGTACAGCTAGGCTTTTATCACCAAAGGCAAGAGAGAGCATCCGGTCGCTTTCCAACCAGAAGGCCGTTTCTAAGTTCTCTGCCGGAAGCTGGATATAATAATTTGTGAGATCATTGGTTGTGTACGCATTGTTTTCACCACCTGCCATTTGCAGCGGCTCATCATAAGAAGGTATGTTGATGCTGCCGCCAAACATAAGGTGTTCGAATAAATGCGCAAAACCTGTCTGGGCCGGATCTTCATCACGCGACCCAACATCGTACATCACATCCAGTACTGCCATTGGGGTGCTTTTATCTTCATGAACAATTACCCTTAACCCGTTGCCAAGCGTAAATTTTTTAAATTCTACCATGGCGGCAAAATTCAATTATTTAAAGGCTAATTCCCAAAAAGTTTTTGGAATGAAATGCTAAAAGATCTTTTCTACTTTAAAAGTGATGATGATCGGTGCATTATCTCTTAACAATACGATCTTGATCTTATCCCCCGCAGTCTGCAAAAGATTTTTGTACTGGGTTATGTTGTTGCTGAAATTATTGTTCACAGAAATGATCACATCATCTTTTTTGAAGCCGGCTTTTTGTGCGGGGGATCCAATAATGATGTCATCAATTAAAATTTTACCGTCTTCATAATAAATACTCATACCTGTATATGAATAATCAAAAACATCTTTAAAATGGCTGTTGGGAAGCAGGTGTATTTCCTTTCTCTGGTAATTGAGAATAACATTAAAACGCCGCAGTATATCATTACCAAGTAACCCACCCAGGTAAGGATATGATGTTGCATTGAATTCATCATCCAGGATATGCGTGGGTACCCGGCGGAAAATGTATGGTCCTAATTTTACCTCTTTAATAACGGTTATCATCATCCTTTTTCTGCCGCCCAGCCCTTCTGCCTGGATAGGTACAGGCTTTCTTTTCTTCATAAGAAATGCGCTTTCATCTACAAAACTTTTACTGAGTAAAAAACACAAGCCGGCTCCGGTATCGAGGTAAAAATTATCAGTGACAGTACGCTCGTCTTTTACCCGCAATGGTTCTATGGGCAGCGCTGTAAAAAGCGGGTGTAATAAATAGCCGCCGGGAGGATAGGTAATTTCACCGGGTTCAAAAATTTCCACTACCAGGCTATCAAAATTAAATTTTACAATGTAGCGGCTAAAAAAACTATAGCCAATTATACCATCAACTTTTTCCCCGTAAACACTGCTTAAAATATCATAATCATTGATATAAAAATCCAGGTTATTTACTTTTAGACCGGGTAAAGCCAGCGTATTATTTTGTGTGTAATCAACTTCTTTTACACCTGCGATGCCGTTGATGGTTTTACCGGAAGGGGAATGCTTTATTTTAAATTCTTCGCAGGTTGTGGAATCCAGTGAAATACTACCGCTACCCGTATCCAGCAAAAAATTAAGGGTATCCGGGATATTATTGAAACGCCCCTGTATCATCATTACCCCCCCGCTTAATTGTTTAAATGGGAAGCTGGTAATGAACGCCGGTTCTTTGAATTTTGAGGGCCGCTGTGCATACACAGTGTTAAATAAAAGTGAGAATGCTATGTAAAATAAGGTCCTTGCCATTTACGCTTTCTAATTTACAATTTAATGCATGTATTTTTGCACTGAAATATTTAAACGGTTGTTCAAAAGACGGGAAGTCTTTTTAAATCACAACTTTTTATTTTACGATGAATGTAGATGATCTGTTTCAAAAAGCCTTGCGTTTTGAATTTCTTTCTGTTGAAGAGGGCATGTTTTTGTTTGAGAATGCTGCATTGAGTGAATTAATGCTGGTTGCAGATACCCTGCGGAAAAAGCAGGTGCCCCATGGAAAAGTTACCTGGATAATTGACCGTAATGTAAATACAACCAATGTTTGTATTGCCAATTGCAAATTTTGTAATTTCTACAGGATCCCCGGCCACCCGGAAGCATACATCACTGATATAGCAACCTACCGGAGAAAGATCGATGAAACTTTCCGATATGGCGGAGAGCAGCTTTTGTTGCAGGGCGGACACCATCCTGATCTTGGACTATCGTATTATGTACAGCTTTTTAAGCAGCTCAAAGAACTTTATCCTTCCCTGAAATTGCATGCCCTGGGCCCGCCGGAAGTTGCCCATATAACCAAGCAGGCAAAATCAACGCACCGTGAAGTTTTGATGGCATTGAAAGAAGCAGGCATGGATTCATTGCCAGGGCCTGGTGCCGAGATACTAACGGACAGGGCTAGACGCTTAATAAGCAAAGGAAAATGCGGCACACAGGAATGGCTAGATATAATGACCGAAGCGCATAAACTCAACCTTACCACCTCCGCCACCATGATGTTTGGCCATGTGGAAACCATACAGGAAAGATTTGAGCACCTGGTAAAATTGCGTGAAGTGCAGGACAAAAAACCGGAGGGCGCAAAAGGTTTTATTGCATTTATTCCCTGGACCTTCCAGGATGTGGATACCCTTTTGGCAAAAATAAGGGGGGTTCATAATTTAACCACTGCAGAGGAATATATCCGTATGATAGCAATGAGCCGTATCATGCTGCCTAATGTAAAAAATATACAGGCAAGCTGGTTAACGGTTGGTAAGCAGGTAGCCCAGCTGTGCCTGCATGCCGGTGCCAATGATTTTGGCAGCATTATGATAGAAGAAAATGTGGTAAGTGCTGCCGGCGCCCCCCACCGTTTCACGAGCAATGGTATCCAGGCGGCTATACGGGAAGCAGGTTTTGAGCCCCAGCTTCGCAACCAGCAGTATGAATTTAGAAAAATGCCTGAATTAATGGTCGAACAGGTTATAGATTACTGAGCCTTTCCCCGCCGGTATATTTTAAACCTCTTTTTAAGTACGTATTTGTATCTTTATTTTAGCATAAATTTTAATATCATTGCAGCGTGAAAAATATCCCTGATATGCATAAAATATTAGTTGTAGACGATGATCCCGGAATCCTTGATGCAATGGAAATTGCGTTAACATTAAAAGGGTATGAAGTTGAAGTAACACCACATGGTGAAGAAGCATTTTCCATGATAGAATCCTTTGCTCCCGATCTTGTTTTTTTAGATGTGTATTTATCAGGGATGGATGGAAGGGATATCTGTAAACAACTTAAAGCAAATAAGAAAACAAAAGATCTCCCGATAATCATGTTTTCAGCCAATAAATCCATGCGCGATGTTTTTAAAGAATGCAACGCAAATGATTTTATAGGCAAGCCTTTTAATATGGATGAGCTGTATGATAAAATTAAGCACCAGACCTCTCATATTTTATATTAAACTTTTTCAAAGACCAACCTTTCCTATTTTAATTTATTAGCTAACCATTTTTATTATCTTGCAGCGGCGATTTTTTTTACGCGCCTACATTCAAACAATTTAATTGCATGCTTCCAAGATATAAGCGTATCCTTCTTAAGCTTTCCGGCGAATCTTTAATGGGTGATAAAAATTTTGGTCTTGATTCAGATGTTATTGCAAAATATGCACAGGATATAAAATCAATTTCTGACCTTGGTGTTCAGGTGGCAATTGTTATTGGTGGCGGAAATATTTACCGTGGTATGAATGAAGCGGAAACGGGGATAGAAAGAGCACAGGGAGATTACATGGGGATGCTTGCTACTGTTATAAATGGAATGGCAGTACAAAGCGGGCTTGAAAGGGCAGGTGTTTATACCCGTTTGCAAAGCGCCATAAAAATGGAACAAATTGCAGAGCCATACATTCGCCGCCGCGCAATACGACATTTGGAAAAAGGACGGGTGGTGATCTTTGGCGCGGGCACGGGCAACCCTTATTTTACAACAGATACGGCAGGATCATTGCGGGCCATCGAAATTAAAGCCGATGTTATTTTAAAAGGAACAAGGGTAGATGGAATTTATACAGCAGACCCGGAAAAAAATGCCGATGCAAAAAAATATGAAAAAATTTCTTTTGCCGAATGCATAAAGCGGAACCTGAAAGTAATGGATATGACTGCATTTACATTATGTATGGAAAATGATTTACCCATAATTGTTTTTGATATGAATACTCCCGGAACATTATTGAGAGTGGTAACCGGGGAAAAAGTTGGTACACTGGTTAGCGGTTAGCGTTTCAAATAAATTGGAAGAATCTCGATACATTTATTATCTTGGCACATACAATAGTCTTCTCTAAATATCCTGCTGATTAACTTTCTCGTATTCCAATTTCCTGGGAGCTCCTTTTTTTACCGAAATTAAATTGATTTCCCCCATGTGGATATGGCTGATAATATCATTGATAATATTGTGTGGCTGTACCACCTTTGCTATCCGTATGATATTGAGCAGCAACCGGATCATTACTGGTAAGAACAGTTTCCTTGACCAGCAATATTTTAATTTTAGAAGATCAACTGCCACCCCCGACGAGCAGTCACTTATCCCTATTAAAATAAAATTGCAATCAGTTGAAAAGGAATCACAGTTTTACGCCACCCAGATAAAAAAACTCAATTCACGTATAGAAATGCTCGAAGGTAATAAGCCTGCAGGTGGGGCTGTTATTGCTGTACCAGGAGAAGAAGAGGAAGACAGTTGGGAACAAATGTATTATAAAGTAAACAGTAAGAACGAGAACCTGGAAGATGAATTGGCAGCAACAATTGAAGATTTTAAAGCAGCCCAAACCAGGGCAGATCTGCTGGAACAAAAAGAAAAATTATGGAATGAAGTTAAAAGTGAAATAGAGGCTGTTACAGATGAGTCAAGATCTTTAAAAGATAATATTATCAACCTGGAACTTAAACTTCAGGGTGCAGCAAACCGGGAACAGGAACTTGAAAAGGAATTGATGAATGAAATAAAGAACAGGGAAAAATATGAAATACTTCTGCATGAATTAACCCAGGGAAAAAGTGAAACAGAAGATCTGCGAAAACAAATACAGGAGATCAACCGGAAGGATATTTTACTGGAACAACGAACCAGTAAATTATCGGAGCTTGAAAGCACCCTCGAAAACGCCGAAAATGAAAAGAGCGGGTTAAGAAAAAAAGTGGATGATATAATAATGGAAAACGAACTGCTTTCTTTAAAACTGCTTGAATTACAACAAAGACTTTCCAATGAAAAATATGTGTGAATCCATAAGGGATATATTGGACATAATTATATTTCACTGAAAACAGGCAGCGGAAAAAATTTTGACAAACACTTGCAATGGCCGCTGGAATTTTTTACTTTTCAACAAAACTTAAACTTATGAACTTTCAAACAATGAGTAAACAAAGAAAATATGTTTTAATTGCTGCCGCCATTGGCGCGGTTTCCGTTTTCTTACCCTGGTATACCATTTCTGTATTTGGATATAGCAGTAGTGTTAGCGGCATGCATGATTTTGGAATCCTGGTTTTCCTATGTTTCCTGGCTGCGGGTGGGGTAACACTTCTTGGTGATCAGACAAAAAATCTTGATAAAACATTCTGGATGGTGGCTTTGATAGCCAGTGCACTTGCGGCGCTCCTGATGGTATTTCATTTGTTTAGAATGATGGATGCATTCAGTTATGTTGGTTTCGGTTTTTGGTTATCTCTTTTGGCTTCTATAGGTTTGTTATATGCGGTTTATCGTTATCGCTCGCCAACAGATAATTTTAAAAGTGGGTTTGATAGTCTGAAAGGGGATATTGAAAGCAGGATGAAATCAACATCAAATACAACTTCAACCACTACCAGGCCACCTGATACCAGTTCTACAAATAACAACAATTCCACGACTGGCAATACGAATCCACCGCTTTAATTAAGTTGAAAATAAATTGTAAGCATCCTGAAATAGGATGTTTTTTTTGTAATATAGTAGTTGTAAATTATTTTTTTTATGGCTTCAGATCACAACATAGCGGATATAAGAAAGGAGTACCGTTTGCAAACTCTTTTAGAGAACAACGTTGATCCGGACCCTATTCAACAATTTAAAAAATGGTGGGATGACGCGATTGAAAGCCATATTGAAGAAGTTAATGCAATGACACTTGCAACCAGTACTAAAGATGGCAGGCCGTCTGCACGGATGGTATTATTAAAAGAAGTACAGGATAACGGGTTTGTTTTTTTTACAAATTATGAAAGTAAAAAGGGAAAAAATTTACTTGAAAATCCACAGGCAAGCCTGGTATTTTTTTGGAAAGAACTGGAAAGGCAGGTGAGAATAGAAGGCATTGCAAAAAAAATAAGTGAAAAAGACAGCGATGATTATTTTATTTTAAGACCAGAAGAAAGCAAGATAGGGGCATGGAGCTCACCGCAAAGCCAGGTTATCAGCAGCCGAGAAATACTCGAGAAAAATTTTGAAAAATACATTGATGAATTTGCTGATGGAACCATATTACGGCCACCATACTGGGGCGGATACGTGGTGCAGCCTGCGGTTATAGAATTCTGGCAGGGGCGCCCAGGGCGGCTTCACGATCGTTTACAATACACTGCTGTGAATGACGGCTGGAAATTGGAGCGGCTTGCTCCGTGAGATGTTAATCCGTTAATCCGTGAGATGTTAATCCGTTAATCGGTTGATTCGTTTAACTCTCCTTAACTTTTGCAGCGCTTTTCTTCTTTACCACTTTTGCCGGTCTTGTTTTTCCGAAAGAGCCTTTGAAAGTTTTTCCTTTTTTTGTTTTTTTATCTCCGCGTCCCATATTACATTTTTTGAATTGTATTAAAAAAAAAGCAAGATACATAAATGCATCTTGCTTTAATAAATTTGCAAAGAGTTAAATCTTTCCTGATAATTCTTTACCTGCTTTAAACTTAGCTACTTTCTTAGCTTTAATTTTAATAACCGCTCCGGTTTGTGGGTTACGGCCATTGCGGGCAGCTCTTTTGCTTACAGAAAAAGTACCGAAACCAACCAGGGTTACTTTTCCGCCACCTTTTAAGGTTTTAGTTACTGCTTCTACAAAAGAATCTAAAGCATTATTTGCCTGAGTTTTTGTAACACCGGCATCGTCTGCCATTTTTGAAATTAATTCAGCTTTGTTCATAATAAAGGGTTGTTTTTTACTAAAAACAAATATAGAAGGTTTTTATCTGCAATAAAATATTTTACCCTTTTATTTTAAAAATATTAAGATCAGCTAAATCCGCATGTGGCAAGGGTTTGATACAGGTATGAAGTTTGATATTATGTGGGGTATCTTATTTTTAATCTCCGAAAGCAGCCACTGGCAAGGCTTTCAGGGTCATTGCCCAAGAACCTTTGCTGTAAAGGGTTTTAACCTGCCTTGTTTTAAAGTTTATGAATGCAGGATATTTTTAATTATACACAATTACTGCACAGATTGCATCAAAGTACGAAAGGCGATAAAGCGGTTTCCCCATTTATTTATCGCTTTATTTCTAAGTTCCCCCGAGAAATTTTTTATATATGCATCATAATTATTCCTGCTGTTGGTAAAATACTGGGATACATAGGTAACACCATCTTCACTATCCTGGTCGAGCAATTTAAAAAACTGGTGATTTGTAAAAAGCCCGGTGGCCATAATTTCGGGAATATGTTCTGTTAACTGCCACTGCACCCATTCCGCAGAAATTTCATTTTCAACCTTTACCGTAATATTATAAACAATCATGATCAGGATTTTAATTCAAGATAAACAGGGCAATGATCACTGTGTTTTACTTCCGGGAAAATTTTAACGGCCCTGATATTATTTTTTAAATTGCGGGTAACATTAATATAGTCTATCCGCCATCCTTTATTTTCAAGCCTGGTTGTGGGCCGCAGCACATTCCACCACGTATACTGATGTGGTTCTTTATTTAAATGACGGAATCCATCAACAAAATCATTTTCTAAAAATTTATCCAACCAGGCTCTTTCTTCCGGTAAAAAACCGGTTGTTTTTTTGTTTGAAACGGGGTTATGAATATCTATTTCTTTATGTGCGATATTGTAATCGCCACACACAATTATTTTCTTTCTCGTTTTCCTGAGATCATTCAGGTATTGCAAAAATTCTTCGAGCCAAATATATTTATAAGCCTGCCTGTGCGCTCCGCTGGTTCCGGATGGAAAATAAGCATTCACTAATGTTACCTTACCAAAGTCAGCACGGATAACCCTTCCCTCAAAATCGCTTTGCTCAATGCTGCTGCCATACACTACATTTTCAGCTTTTATTTTAGTAAGAATTGCAACACCGCTATAACCTTTTTTCTGTGCACAAAACCAATAAGATTTATATCCGGTTGCTTCAATTATTTCAACAGGTATATCGCTAAGATGGGCTTTTACTTCCTGCAAACAAATAACATCAGCCGGGTTGGTTTTTAACCAATCAATAAAGCCTCGTTTTATGGCAGCACGAATGCCGTTGACGTTATAAGAAATGATACGCATAATGGATGAAATTAATTGAATATTATTATGAAATAAACTTCCATGGAAATAATTTAGCCGAATCAGGGCAAAAAATGATGAAACTTATTTTCTGAAAATGAATTTTACCAGCCTGGGTATGATAAGCACATAAGGCATTACCGTAATACATTATTTTATTGCAGCATTAACTTTAAAAGGTTCCATCTTTTTGTAGCTTATTTATAATAAAATAGTAAGCATTTTAATATTAATTATACCTGATTATTTTTACCTTAGAATGAATTTTAAAACAATACCATGAAAAATATTTTAATTTTTATATTATTAATTAGTTCATCACAAATTTATTCACAAAATGTAGGAATCGGTAATTCTTCTCCTGCAGAAAAGTTAGACGTAAATGGCAATGTTAATGTAACGGGTACTATAAAAGCAAACGGTGTATCCGGGCAACCCAACCAGGTTCTATCTACAAATAGCGTGGGCAATCTTGCCTGGTCAGATCTTTGTGATTATAAAAATTTTGAAACATTATTTTCAAGTCAAACATGGACGGTTCCGGCCGGGGTTACCAGCATACTAGTAGAAGGTTGGGGTGGCGGCGGTGGTGGAAATACAGGCGGTGGAGGTGGCGCAGGTGGCTATGTGAAAGCACATTTTATTGTAACTCCTTCTTCGGGAATAACGGTAACAGTGGGTACAGGCGGCAGTGCAGGCAGTAGTGGTAATAGTACGCAAATATCATATGGCGCTACCATAATTGCACTTGGGGGAAGCCCAGGCTCCACCACTGGTGGTGGTAATGGCGGTATTTTTCAGTATGGCGGTGGATTCGTAAATTTTACAGGACAGACGGGTGAAAGCGGAAATCCAACTGTTTATAATTCCTCTTATTATAGCACAACAGAATCACGGGAACAATTCTTACATGGGGATGGAGGGAATTCTCCATTCAGAAATTTTACAGAAGGTAAAGGTGGAAATGAAACCTTTAGAAGACCTGCAAATACTTTGGTTTTTCAATATGATGGAAGTGCTGGAAAACAACCGGGCGGCGGCGGTGGCGGTGGTTCTACCATAGGCTCATCATATCCCGGAGGTTCGGGTTTTGTAACAATATATTATTAATTACTCCAGTACCGGCCGCAGCCATCTTTGCATTTCTTCCAAAGGCATATTTTTTCTTTTGGTATAATCTTTAAGCTGGTCTTCAGCAATTTTTCCTACCCCGAAATATTTACTTTCAGGATGTGCAAAGTACCAGCCGCAAACAGATGATGCAGGATACATTGCAAGCGATTCAGTTAACATTATCCCGGCATTTTCAGTGGCTTTCAGCAGTTCAAATAATTTATATTTTTCAGTATGGTCCGGGCAGGCCGGGTAGCCCGGTGCGGGTCGGATACCCAAATATTTTTCTTCAATAAGTTCTGTAGTTGATAAATGTTCTTCCGTGGCATAACCCCAGAAATCTTTTCTTGTTTTTGCATGCAGCAATTCTGCAAATGCTTCTGCCAGCCTGTCGGCCAGCGCTTGTAAGATTATTTTATTATAATCATCGTGTTCAGATTCAAACTTTTGAATGTGTTGTTCTATGCCATGGATCGATACTGCAAATGCGCCAATGAAATCGGTGGCTCCCTGTCCCGGTTTTATAAAATCTGCCAGAGATAAATTAGGCTGACCCGGCGCTTTTTTAATTTGTTGCCGTAAAAATTCTAACCTGTTTATTTCTTTTCCATCCCTGTAAATACAAACGGTATCCGGTGCCGTTGCGGATGCTTCCCAAAAACCCACAACGCCTTTTGCGGTCAGCCATTTTTCATCAATGATCTGTTTCAGTAATTTTTTTGCATCATCAAAAAGCTGCGTAGCTTCTTTCCCAATTTTTTCATCTTTTAATATTTGCGGAAATTTTCCATGCATTTCCCAGGCGATAAAAAATGGCTGCCAGTCAATGTAACCGGCAATTTCATCCAGGTCGTAATCATCAAATGCTTTGGTTCCTATAAATGAAGGAGTAACGGGTATAAAGTTTTCCCAGTTTATTTTCGCGCCGTTATTTTGCGCAGCAGAGAAAGGCAAATAATTTTTTACCGATTTTTTATTTCCAAAATCGAGTACTAATTTATCATACTCTTTTTTTATGCCTGATAAAAATCCGGTCTTTTGTTCTTTGCTTAATAAACTTCCTGCTGCGGTTACGCTGCGCGATGCATCCAGTACATGCAAGACACCATTCTCGTATTCCGGTGCAATTCTAACGGCAGTATGCATGCGCGATGTAGTTGCGCCACCGATCAATAAGGGAATATCAAAATTACGGCGTTTCATTTCTCTTGCTATGTGCACCATTTCATCAAGCGAGGGTGTGATCAGGCCGCTCAAACCAATAATGTCAACATTATTTTCTTTCGCTGTCTGTAAAATTTTATCTGCCGAAACCATCACGCCCAGGTCAATGATATCATAACCATTACACCCCAGCACAACGCCAACAATATTTTTACCAATATCATGTACGTCCCCTTTCACCGTTGCTAAAAGAATTTTTGCCGCTCCCGCGCCTTCTTCATTTTTAGTACCGGCGGCAAGGTGCGCCAGGCGGCGTTCTTCTTTTTCTGCTTCGATGTAGGGGGTTAAAACAGCAACCGATTTTTTCATTACCCTCGCACTTTTTACCACCTGCGGTAAAAACATTTTTCCGCTGCCGAAAAGATCACCAACTATGTTCATGCCATCCATCAGCGGACCTTCAATAACATCCAACGGCTTTGGATATTTGATCCGGGCCTCTTCTGTATCTGCGTCAATAAAATCGGTTATGCCATTTACCAGTGCATGGCTCAAGCGTTTTTCTACCCGATCATTTCTCCAAGCTTCATCTTTTATAGCAACCTTCCCTTTCGCTTTTACGGTTTCAGCAAAGGCCAGTAATTTATCTGTAGCATCAGGGTTGCGGTTCAGTATCACATCTTCACAAAGTTGTTTAAGCGCGGGTTCTATTTCATCATAAATAACCAATTGCCCTGCATTCACAATACCCATATCCATACCGGCTTTTATCGCATACAACAAAAACACAGAATGCATTGCTTCCCTCACGGTATCATTACCGCGAAATGAAAAAGAAACATTGCTAACCCCGCCGCTTATTTTTGTTAACGGCATTTTTTGTTTGATGATGCGGGTGGCTTCAATAAAATCTACGCCGTAATTATTGTGCTCTTCAATGCCGGTTGCGATAGCGAAAATATTGGGATCAAAGATTATATCCTGCGGATTATAACCAACTTTTTGGGTAAGGATGTTATATGCTCTTTCAGAAATGGTAACTTTTTTATCAAGCGTATCAGCCTGGCCATTTTCATCAAAGGCCATCACCACTACAGAAGCGCCATAGCTTTTGCAAATAAATGCCTGTTCAATAAATTTTTCTTCTCCTTCTTTCATGGAGATGGAATTCACTATGCACTTTCCCTGCACACATTTTAATCCCGCTTCTATAATGGAAAATTTAGAAGAGTCGATCATGATGGGGATCTTTGCAATATCCGGCTCTGCCTGTAAAAGATTTAAAAAAGTGGTCATCGCTTTTTCTCCATCCAGCAGGGCATCATCCATGTTAACATCCAAAATTTGAGCGCCATTTTCCACTTGTTGTCTAGCAACAGAAAGTGCTTCTTCATATTTATCTTCTCTAATTAACCTTGCAAATTTTTTTGATCCGGTAACATTTGTGCGCTCACCCACATTCACAAAATTGGTTTCCGGCCTAACGATCAAAGGTTCTAAACCAGCAAGACGTAAGAAAGGTTGTATAGTTATTTCCATTTTTTAATAATTGCAAATGCAAGAAGAATTTGCCATAAAGATTTGCCACAAAGACACCAAGACACTAAGTAACACAAAGAAGAATTTTTGCTTTTTCTTTGTGTTACTTAGTGCCTTTGCGCCTTTGTGGCCAAGCGTTATCGTATCATTCGTTTAATTCCATTTTTTATTAAGGGTGTTGTGAAATTGATTATATATCCTAAATGTTTATCAGAAAGTTTCAAGTAACTCAATAATTGAGCTTCCCAAACAGGGTGATAATTTTCTTGTGCTTTTAATTCAATGATAATTAGGTCATCAACTAATAAATCCAACCGTAATCCTTCTGTAAATTCAATGTCGTCATAGATTATTGGAACTTTTTTCTGTGTAATAAAAGATATTCTTCGTTTAGATAATTCATAACAAAAACATATTTCATAAACGCTTTCCAATAACCCGGGTCCAAGAGCTTTATGAATGTGATAAGCATTATCAACAATTTGTTTGCCTAACCATTCTCTATGATAAATTATTTCATGTTCTTCCTGCATTCTTTGTGAAACTTAATGCTTTTGCACATTTGTGGCAATGTTTTTAAACAATAACCAATTCACTTTCCAAAACAGGCAATTCTCTTGTTTTATATTTCTTTACCTGCTCAGCAATACATTTTATATGCTCTGGTGTAGTGCCGCAACAACCCCCAACAATATTTACAAAACCTTGCGCTGCCCATTCTTCAATGATGTGGGCAGTTTCATGTGGCTGCTCATCGTATTCGCCAAAAGCATTTGGTAATCCTGCATTAGGATATGCTGATGTATAACAATTTGCAAGTGTGCTCAGCTCTTCAACATGCGGACGCATTTCATTTGCGCCCAATGCACAATTCAATCCAACGCTTAAAGGATTCGCGTGCGAAACAGAAATGTAAAAAGCTTCCAGTGTTTGTCCGCTTAACGTGCGCCCGCTGGCATCAGTTATTGTTCCGCTAATCATTACCGGTAACTCTTTTTGTTTTGTTTCCCTGAAATATTTTTTGATCGCATAGATCGCCGCTTTTGCATTTAAAGTATCAAAAATGGTTTCAATCAAAAGCAGGTCAACACCGCCATCTACTAATCCCCTGATTTGTTCATAATAAGCAGCAGCAACTTCATCAAATGTCACCGCCCGGTAACCAGGATTATTTACGTCCGGTGAAAGGCTTAATGTTTTATTGAGCGGACCGATCGCGCCTGCAACAAATTTTGGTTCACCTGTTGCCAGTGGTCCATTGTTAAATTCATTTATTGCAGCCCTTGCACATTTTGCGGCAGCAACATTTAATTCATAAGCCAGGGATTGCATATCATAATCAGCCTGTGCAATTGAGGTACTGCTGAATGTATTGGTCTCAATAATATCTGCGCCTGCTTCTAAATATTGTTTGTGAATTTCTTCTACGATCTTTGGCTGGGTAAGACTGAGCAGGTCATTATTGCCTTTTACATCCGAATGCCAGCCTTTGAATCTTTCACCACGATAATCTTTTTCTTCCAGCTTGTACCGTTGTATCATTGTTCCCATGGCACCATCAATTATTAATATCCTTTCTTTTAAACACTCCTGAATTGTTTTTTTCATGATACAAATTTTAATTATGTTTTCTTCATTGATGCCTATTGGTAAGCAGTACAAGTGAGTGACACAACGAAGATGACCAAAGTTGTGAAAGCTCATTAAAAAAATCACACAAACTTTTAAACGAATTTTAAATCCTGGAGACCTGGTTGTGTAGGAACAGAATATGTTTTCGTTTATTAGTTCAGTTATCCCGGTGATCACCAGGAACAATGCAGGCCGAACAATAAACAAATCCGCCCGAATGTGGTGTAAAATTAAACTAAGAATGGCACAATGCAAAATTGATATAGGAGAAAAGATTTTAGCCTGGTTATTTGATCTGCATGCATAAAAAATAATACCAATGCCTTATCTTCAATCATACAAAACTATTTATATGAGAATCAAAATTTATATGATTGGCATTGCCTTTTTTTGTGGGTTCAATGCTTTTTCTCAACAAAAGACCATCAGTGGATTTACTCCTTCATCTGTTCCGGTGCAATTACAATTGGAGACGAAGTTTGATGCAGGTTTGAAACGCGAACACATTGGCGAAAATATAAAGCGGCTGTCTGCTAAGCCCCATAATATCGGCTCACCCGGCAGCAAAGAGAATGCGGAATATATTTTATCGCAATATAAAAGCTGGGGATGGGATGCCAGGATCGAAACCTTTCATGTGCTGTTTCCAACTCCAAAAACACGATTGCTTGACATGATCGCGCCCACATCTTACAAAGCATTATTAAAAGAACCTGCATTGAAAGAAGATATGACATCCGGGCAAACCGACCAACTTCCCACCTACAATGCCTGGAGTGCGGATGGCGATGTAACGGGAGAACTGGTTTTCGTGAACTACGGGTTGCCGGATGATTATGAAAAGCTTGCTGCCATTGGGGTTGATGTAAAAGGAAAAATTGTGATCGCAAAATATGGCCGCAGCTGGCGGGGCATAAAACCCAAAGTTGCACAGGAGCATGGCGCCATCGGTTGCATTATTTATTCTGATCCCCAGGATGACGGATATTCCCAGGGTGATGTATATCCCAAAGGTGCATTTAAAAATGAATATGGGGTGCAAAGAGGTTCCGTTATGGATATGGTGATATACCCGGGAGATCCTTTAACACCGGGCGTGGGCGCAACTGAAGATGCAAAGAGACTGGATCATTTGCAGGCGACAAATCTTTTGAAGATCCCTGTTTTGCCCATAAGTTATCATGATGCAAAACCCTTACTGGAAACATTGGAAGGCGCTGTGGCGCCTGCGGGCTGGCAGGGTGGATTGCCATTTACTTATCATGTTGGTCCGGGGAAAACAAAAGTGCATTTACAGCTTGCCTTCAACTGGGATATTGTTCCGTGTTATGATGTGATAGCCATGATGAAAGGCGCGCAGTTTCCGGATGAGTGGGTAATAAGAGGCAACCACCAGGATGCATGGGTGAATGGGGCAAGTGACCCGATAAGTGGGCAGGCAGCGCTTCTTGAAGAGGCCAGGTCGATAGGAGAATTGGTTGTAAGTGGATGGAGACCAAAACGCACATTGGTTTATTGCTCCTGGGATGGAGAAGAGCCGGGACTACTTGGCTCAACAGAATGGGTAGAAATGCATGGCCCGGAATTACAACAAAAGGCCGTAGTTTATATTAATTCAGATGCAAGCGGAAGAGGATTTCTGAATGCCTCCGGCTCACATGCGCTTACATCAATGGTTGATGAAGTTTCAAAAGAGGTGACAGATCCGCAAACAAAAGTAAGCGTGTATGAAAGGAAACAAGCACAGGAAGTGATCAATGCCGGGAACACAAAAGAAAGGAAAACTATTTGGGATAAAAAAACGCTGGAGTTAGGGGCATTGGGATCGGGCTCAGATTTTTCTTCCTTTCTGCAACATGCCGGGGTTCCATCGCTTGATGTTGAATATGGTGGAGAAGATAATGGGGGAGAGTATCATTCTATTTACGATTCGTATGATAATTATGTGCGCTTTAAAGACCCGGGTTTTTATTATGGCGTTACATTGGCGCAAACCACTGGCAGAGCGGCTTTACGCATGGCACAGGCAGATATATTACCTTTTGATTTCAGGATACTTTATACAACCGTGAATAATTATTCAAAAGAATTGATTGACTTGTTGCAGCAAACAAAAGAAAATACCGAAATGGATAACCGCTTAATAAATTCAAAGGAATATACACTTGCTGCAGATCCTGCCAAAACATACATAGTTCCAAAACTGAAAAGTGATGTGCCTTATCTTGATTTTTCTCCCTTACAAAATGCATTATCCGCCTTGCAGAAAAGCAGTGATTCTTTATCAGTTATTTGGAACAAAGCTGTTGCAACAAATGTTGATCATGATGCATTAAATAAAGCATTGTATCGTGCGGAACAGCAACTCTTATCTACCAACGGCCTGCCACGTCGCGGCTGGTATAAACATACATTATACGCTCCCGGATTTTATACCGGTTATGGCGTTAAAACTTTACCAGGTATACGCGAAGCCATTGAACAGCGCAACTGGAAAGAAGCGCAAGACCAGATCAGCATTGATGCACAGGCAATTTCGAGACTTGCGAATTATTTGATGGAGGTAGCGGGTACTAATTACTAATTACTAATTAATAATCATTACTGTCCGGTAAAATTAAATAAAAAAGAGGCCGAAGCCTCTAATGTATTATTAGATTTGTAAGTACGACCAAACAAACTAATAATATGAACAAAAGTACTTTTTTTACCGGACAGCCTA
>JACDBU010000220.1 GCA_013694745.1 Chitinophagaceae bacterium | reverse complement strand
ACCCAAATTCACATGAATAGACCCTGCGTTCAGGCTGGGGTAATTATTTATTTGCAGATCATTACCGGGGGCTAAAGCCACCGGCTATTCATAGAACGGTTACATTGATAATTTATAAAACACAATCCGGATTCGCATGAATAGACCCTGCCTTTAGGCTGGGGCATAGATTTCATTTGCAGATTATGAACACTCAGCAAAAGCCTTTTTCTCAATACCTGAAGCGGTTAAAAAAAATAAGAAACTATGTTTTCTTGTATAAACGCGGATGATTACTATACAAAAACCTAGTAAGTATACGATACCAACAGTAAATACAATATCAAAAAAGAAGGGTGTTAATGCTCTTGCACAGGGATGTGTGCAGGAGTATCTTTGTTCCAGAAGTTGATTGATGTTCAACAACATTGATCAGAGTAATCCAAATCCCTTGAAAAGAACCATTTCCCAATCCAGGAAAAACCAATAAAAATCCGATATCAGTCAACTTCTATTTTTTTCTTTCCAATCCGCTGAAAAATACCAATCCAACTGAAAAACAACCATACATTGTATGGATCCAAAAATCGTCTTGAAAGATCGTAAAAACCCAATTGAAAACAACCATACCCGTATGGATCCAGTATCGTATTGAAAGATTAAACCAAAGATTTAAAATTAATTATAGGAGGTTAAAGCTTCCTGCACTCCTGCACTTACCTTGCAGGAGTTTTTATTATATAACTACCTGATGAAAAATTGAAATATGAATTTGATCACACTGACCGGATTGATAGCGGCAACGGGTACAACCGCTTCTTTTATACCACAGGCCGTTAAAACCATACGGACCAAAAACACTTCAGGAATTTCCCTGAGTATGTATTCACTTTTTGCTTTTGGAACGCTGATGTGGCTTATTTACGGGATCGCATCAGCCAATTTACCGGTTACATTAGCCAATGGGGTTACCCTGGTATTTTCATTGATCATCCTTTTTTATAAGATAAAATATAAATGATCAGGCCTTCTTTTTATCATCATCACATTGATCCAATTCCACCTCTTTGATCTTTGCTTCTATTTTTTCTTTTTTCATTCCTACGCGGATAAATCCAAAAAGGCTCATATAAATATTGGCTATCCACACCAATGCAAAAAATGCTATAAGGTAACCACGCCAGTTATTGTAAAGCAGATGATACCTGGTAAATAGTAAAAACAGTACCGTAACATAATGACTAAAACAATATTCGCAGGTAAATAAATAAAAAATTTTTCTTTGTAAAAGAGATCTGCATTCTTTTGATTTACGCTCACAAAATTCTCTTGGCTCCTTAAATACTTCTTCGTGCGTAACGGTCCAGGCAATACACGCAATTGGCAATGCCATTATAAAAAGGTAGATGATCTGGAAGTTTACGGTTAAGGGCATAAAACAAATTTATTTATTTATTTGGGATATTTTTTATGCAGCAACAAGCAATTTATGAAATGTATTTTCTTCAATAATGTATCGTGTGGATAGCAAAATATTTTAGTATGTAACTGATTTATCACCCCAAA
Organism: Chitinophagaceae bacterium; assembly: GCA_013694745.1. GTDB lineage: Bacteria > Bacteroidota > Bacteroidia > Chitinophagales > Chitinophagaceae > Ginsengibacter. Next base: position 5,428 of record JACDBU010000220.1, on the reverse strand, counting down.
GATCTTTCATTACGCCATCCAGGTCCAGTAAGGCTTTTGAACAATTTCCATAAAAGGAGGAACCATGCATGGTGGCAAGCGTTTGTGGATTAAGATCTGCCAGCTCTTTCAGTAAACGATACGTATTGTGATTATAAGGAACATAATCCATAAGCGGACTTTTTTCCAGTTCAAGCATAGATTTTTTATGGCCTTCCAATATGTCAATATCAGTTAAATGCGTTACATCCCCATTTTGATGAAACAGGTCAGAGCATAGAAGGGTTTTGTTGGTTTGTTCAAACATAACTCCGGCATCCCAGCCATGTGGTAAATGGGGAGTGCGCATAAAGCGGTAACTATATTTTCCGGTGGTTAAAACTTCGTTATGTTCTAAAGGTTTTGAAGGTCTTATTGCAAAATCGCTCATGTTAACTATAGCGCCAACCATACTGCACACCGCCTGGGCATGGGGGGCTACCTGTAACCATTCATTCAATGCACCGCATTCATCAACTTCGTAATGGCTAAAACCTATCCATCTTATCAACTTTGGATCGATCAATGTTTTTACGGCCTCATGTAACAATGGAAACATTCCTTTTAAACCGGCATGGTACAATAGTGGCTCATCATCTTTAATTAGAAAATGATTGAATTGTATATTGAACTGGGGTGCAAATATGGATATCCGGAAAAGGTCTGGTGCAATTTCATTGATCTTATACATTAAATAAAATTGAAGTTAGAAATGCAAAAGCAAGTTACCGCAAAGAAATCGAAAAGTTGCGCAAAGTATATAAGCATACCTGGTGAAACCTATTGCATGCAATACTTCCTATAATCAAAGTAATACATCATTCAGTGCACCCAATGTTAAGTTGAAATTTTCATCATCATAACAAACAAAAAACACTTTCTGGATTACATTATTTTTCATTAAAAACGCGGTTACAGTGTCTGCGGCAATATGGGCTGCTTTATATTTTGGAAAACCATACACGCCTGTACTGATATTTGGAAAAGCAACACTGGTGCAACTGTTTTCAACAGCAAGGCGCAGACAATTTTTATAACAGCCTGATAATTTAGCTTTCTCTCCATTTCCACCTCCATACCACACTGGTCCAACGGTATGAATAATATAAGTTGCGTTAAGGTTTCCGGCAGTGGTAACCACCGCTTCGCCCGTTTTACATCCCCCCTGTCTGGAGATAATTTTTTTGCATGCTTCTAAAACAGACGGTCCTCCGGCGCGGTGAATTGCACCATCTACCCCTCCGCCACCTAAAAGGGTAGTATTAGCAGCATTCACAATTGCATCTGCTTTTACGGTTGTTATATCACATTTTATTACTTCTATCCGGGAGGATACAGTCATTAAATATTGCCTTATTTTAAACCAATTTTCTTTGTCAGGGTAAGCCTAATATTTCCAGTGGGCAAAAAATATTTTTTAGAAGAAGATGGGACACCTGCATAAATGGCATTTCCAAGTACATTAGCGCTTACACTATATTTACTGCTGTTATAACCGATAGCGGCTTTGTAAATACTCCCGGGTAATACGCTAATCTTTGAATGTTTCCCATTGGTTCCATCTTCTGAAGAATAATTAAAATCAAGCGTAGCAACAGCTGAACCTGTTATAAAAAAAAATCTTTTTATCACTAACGTGTACGCGTATCCGATACCAGGACCTATACTAAAAAAATTGATTTTATTAACCCCTGCCTGTCCAAAATTACTGCTAACTTTAGCCGGTACCAGGGCACTGTCTCCTTCTACCAAACCATAATACGCTTCGCCACCATAGAGAAGTGATCCGGCTGATTTTGTCTGCCAGTCGTTTTGAGTAATAGCAGCACGATAAGAAAATTTATTTGAATTGGGTACACGAAAAACAGACAGACCAACAATGTCCCGTTTTAAATCCGGACGCTGGTAATACGTTGCTAAATTGAGGCCGCCATTAACATCTTTAGGATCTAGATAATATCCTTTGCGGAAGCTACCCAATAAGTCGATCCCCCATTTGTCAGGATAAATATGCAACTGCAGATCCAGCCCTTTCGTTTTTCCCCCTTTGTCTTTATTGAGAAAACTAAACCCATATCCCAGGTTTAATGTAACGCTTTTATAGGTTGCTCCTATGCCCAGGATTAATTTTGAATTTGTTTTGTAGTTGAGTTCCTCTTTATTTATTGAAGATGAAAGAGTGAAAGGTGCAAATTTTTGTGAAAGGAATAAGCGTACAGCCAGTTTATCAGGATACGTAATATAATACCCGTTATCCACCGACATCTTTTTTTGTGCATTACTATCAAGTATTATAGCGAGGAAACAATACATCATAATACCGATGCGAAAACAGACTTGATTATTTTTCATGCGTTTAAGTTTGTAAATAGGGTGATAATGTAAATAGAGTATAAAGATATATCATTGATGTAGTAAATTGAAGTCCGCTATATAAGCAACACCCGTGTTGAAAAGGGAAATATCTTACACAAAAATATATGGATCCTGATAATTAAATTTATTGCCGGAAGATGAGTGGTGATTGTTTAATTAAAATATCGTTGTGAAATCAATTGCAAATATTTGAGGTACAACTATAAATAAAAAAATCCCTGCGAGGTTAAACCCGCAGGGATATGTGTTTTACTACTATTTTCTTTAATTACCTGTTATCATGATCCCTGTCCCTGTTATCATGATCCCTGTCTCTGTCCCTGTTATTATTATTATTATCTGAGTAATTACGGTTCCTGTTGTTACGGGTACTGGCATTCCTCGTTTCCCTCACCCGAACACGACCATTATTATTTATATCCAGTTGGGTATCGTACCCATAGCGTACATTGAAAGTGGTTGCATTGTTATTTGAATTTCTGCCGCCAAAAATATTTCCAAAAATACCACCCCCTGCATTGTTACGTGAATTAACCTGAACGGTATGCTGACCTGGTTGAAGATCTGTGATTTGAATGTTGTTATTATAGCCATTGTTACCACGGTTTCCACGCGTATAATTTCTTCCATCGATCAGTACCTGGTCATTAGTGTTATTTCCGGTGAAATTTATTGTAACTGTACTCTGATTATTATACTGACGGCCATTATTATAATTACCGTTGTTCTGACCGTTATTGTACTGAGCAGACACTGCGGCTGATATAACAGTTAAACACAGTGCCATAATTAATGATGTCTTTTTCATGATTATTTTTTTTGTTTTAAATTTTATACCAGTAATAAGACAAAGTGCGTACCATTGTTTAGTACCAGCATGTATATTTATCATTTACATTAATTTAACGACTTGTTATATTCTTTTAGAAAATAAAAATCGTCTGAGTGTGGAATCTACTAAAATATTTAGTATTTTGTACCTTTTTATTCCTGGTGAAAAACTTTTTAAAATATGTGTTATTATAATGGCATACGGGTGAGCTTTGACGATTTCATCAGGTTGCGGCAATTGGAAAAAGCGGCTACAAAACTGGCTATTTACCGGCCAATGCAATCCGGGTTCGAATACAAAGATTGGCCTGTTATTAAACCTGTTGATGATTGCGAATGGGAAATAACCCCCATGGAATGGGGATTTTTGCCTCCTTATCTCAGTAACAGGGAAGCTGTAAAAAAATTCAGGGAAGGTTTTAAAGATGAGCATGAAAAATATCACCCGCCGGTTACTACTTTAAATGCAATAGGTGAAGAATTATTATTACCTAATAAAATGTACAAGGCTGCTGCTTTAAGTCGCAGGTGTTTAATATTTTCTTCAGGTTTTTATGAATGGCGGCATGTATTCCCCCTTGGTAAGCAGGGTAAGCCTTTAAAGACTGCCGTTAAATATCCATATCATATCACCGTAAAGAATGCAAAATATTTCTTTATGGCCGGGGTGTGGCAAACCTGGACGGATAAAGAAACAGGTGAAACGGTAGATACATTTGCAGTTGTAACAACGGCTGCTAATTCTTTGATGGAACAAATTCATAATTCAAAAAAAAGAATGCCAACTATTTTACCTGAAGCACTTGCTGGCGAATGGATAAGTGACGGTTTAACTGAAAAAAGAATTACTGAATTGGCCACTTACCAGTACCCGGCTGAAAATATGGAAGCTTATACTATCAGTAAAGATTTTCGCACAGCAACGGATGCTACCCAGCCATTTAATTATGAGGAATTGGAAGCCTTAACCTGATATGCAATTCACACTCACCATACCGTTAAAAGAAAAACGTTTTAAAATAACGGTAGAACGCATTTACCAGAGCGAACAAATTGAACGGTATGAAATAGCAGGTGGCAATAAAAAAATAATTCTTCGTAACAACAGGCCGCAATTAAAAAATAAAAAAAGTAAAAAAAAGCCTGAATGGAAACTGGAAAGCGGTACGATAAAAGATCCACAAGCTTTTGCATTGACCCTGCTGCAAATTGAAAAGAAAATTGAAGAAATTGATAATCCCGGGCAAGTGTATATTCATCCAAAAAATTTATAACCACATATTGTGAAAGCATACATTTTGATAAAATGATAAGATGATATCACAAGATTTTTAATCTTTTGTAATTAATTTTTGCCGTTTATAAGAATCATTAGCACAAAAAAATTCTTTCCTGTAATTTAATAGTTCATAAATAAACTTTTATGAAATATATTTTAATAGTTACAGCCTGTTTTTTCTTTTCTTCTTCTAAAGCACAACCCAGTAATCAAAAACCCTGTTCTTTACCAGAAGCATCTCAATTTTATTTTTGGTTAGGCGATTGGAATTTAACGTGGAGCGATTCTTTGCATGGCACCAACCATGTTGAAAAAATATTTGGAAATTGTACGGTCCAGGAAAATTTTAACGACCCCAATACAAATTATTCCGGCAAAAGCTGGAGCGTGTATAATGCTAATTATAAAATGTGGCAACAAACATGGGTAGATAGCCAGGGCGGTTATATAGCCCTTACCGGCAACATGCATGGCGATTCGTTGATACTTACAACCGCCGAAAAAAATGTGCCGGTGAGTATTAGCCCTACTGAAAAATTAATAAACAGGATGGTGTATTATAACATTTCACAGCAATCATTTAACTGGAGCTGGGAAGGTTCAAATGACGGTGGCAAAACTTGGAAAAGCAACTGGTTAATTCATTATCAGCGAAAAAAATAAATGAGGTGTGATGATCACTGATGAATTATTACAAGGTGTTTTTATTTAACCTTCCGGGGAGGTAAGAAAAATCCAGGGCGCTTATTGGTTATCATCCCGTATTGTTTTTATTCCTTTTGTCCATCTTACTAATTGCTTAAGCATTATATCTGCAGCCTTAACGGATACATCACCCGCTACAAATTCATTACGATCATTTATGTTTTGCTGAAAAAATGGAAAGTTTACCGCTTCGGTGAGGACCACCATTTTAAATGTAGC
>JACDBU010000170.1 GCA_013694745.1 Chitinophagaceae bacterium | reverse complement strand
TTTGTTGGCGCAGGTACATTTGTGCGTTTTGCAGGGCAGCTACTTTATCCATCGTTTTCATGTTTTCATAAAACTTTTCCATAAGCAGGCTGGTAGCCTTATCATCCACTTTCCACAAACTCGCAATAACAGTTGGTACCCCTACTTCAATAAATGCCGACGCTGTTGAGATCGGCCAACCGTCAACAATATTTTTTACTACGGCAGTTTCGCAGGCACTTAGGGTAACCATTTTAAATCTACGCAGGTTGCCAATTTTATAAATGTCGTGGATCATTAATTTTCCATCATCACCATTTTGTTTATCAGAGGCAAAAACCAGGTAAGAATTTTCTGCGTTGCTGTAATCCAAAATACCGTGCGTTGCCAAATGAAGAATATTGTATTCGCCCTGGGTGCCAAGCACATTTTTCTTGGTAGCTGCATCTCCAACGTACACTACAGCGGTAGGAAAATCCTGTTGTAAGCTTTTAACTTCGGTTTCTGCGTTTTGCAAACTATGATCAGCATTACCAACCGCTACAATTTTAAGATCATTCATTACATGGTTGCGGCCATTGGTTACGGTTGTGATTTTATTTACATAAAAAACCTGTTTCTCTTCTCCAAAATATTGTACTTGTCCCTGCTGATCTTTGAATGAAAGTGAATGGAATGGTACAAAACACAACAAACCGCTTGGTACAATAGCTACGCGTTTTTTACCGGCGATCGCTTCTTTTGCAGGGTTGATAAGCAGGTTATATAATTCTGCGGAGAGGGCACTTATGTCAACCGGCAAACTTGATTTATCTTCATTATCCGCGCCAGCGCCACGTTTTAACGCTACGCTTTTGGCAAGGGGCCTTGTACTGGCATTATAAAATTGCTTTATTTTTTCTTCCAGTAATTTTTTATTGATCGGGATATCTTTTATGAGTAAAGTATCTTTCATTACAATGAAAATACTAAGCTCATCATTGGTGACGAGGTAACTAAGTAATGCCACGTCCGCAGGAATGAATTCGCGTTCTGAAGTAAAAGCCCGCACATCTATCTGTTGCAGATCCGTCCTGTCGGGATATTTTTTAGCAAGATCAATAATGAATTTTTCATAATCTGCTTCAGCAACGGTTGTCATTTTTTCAAGCCGCGCTATTTTTTCTTTATTCTGTTGCGCGGCTGGTTTTGAAAGTTCCTCAGACCTTTGCTTTTCATATTGATTTATCTCTGTCTTTTTTTCTTTTGCTGATGCTGCGGCCAATCCTTCTGCAGCATTTGCGAAATTGCCACCGTCATTTTTTAACTGGAGCTTGATATTTTCGATATTTGATTTTTCTATGTAGGCTAGTGCTTCATCATTGCGCCCTAATTTTTTTAAATAGGTAGCCATTTTCTGATACAGGTCAACTACAGATTCATCATTTGCAAATATTTTTTTTGCTTCTTCACCGCCGGTGATCCTTGCTTTTAATTCCTCAACAACTTTAATGGCCTGCTCAAGTTGTTTAACGGCATCTGTTGTTTTATTCTGCTCATTTTTAAGATCCGCCATCGTGGCATACGCTTTCCATACATAAGTACGTAGCCCAATAGAGTTGCTTATTGTTATACAATTTTGTAAGTGCTTTTCAGCATTATCAAAATCCTTATTTATATAAAACCATTTACCCCAATCGGTCTCCAGCTGAACCATCGCAGGCTTTTCATCGCTTTCAATTATGAGTGCATTGGCTTCTTCAAAAAAACCTTTTGCAGCAGCATAATCTTTTGTCGCCGTTTTTAACCTGGCCAGGATCATTGCCGTTTCATATATCTGTTTTTTACTTTTTATACTCCTGGCTAATTCCAGGGATTCCTTCAGCCATTTTTCTGCGTCCCCGTATTTTTTCTGCCCGGTATATACTTCCCCGATATTTCCTTTTACCAAAGAAATAAAACGCTTGTCATCATTAGTTTGCTGCAAGATATTTAATGCATTAAAAAACTGGGGAAGCGCTTTTTCATAATCACCCTGGTAAAAATAAATGGTACCAATATTATTGATCGAGGTGGCCCTTGATTTTTCCATACCCAGCACCTTATACATACTGTCGGCTTTTTGATAATTTTTTACCGCTTCGCCAAATTCGCTTTGTTTATTTTTTATATTTCCCTCTAAAATATAGGTACCGGCCATGCCCCAGGGATTATCTTCCTGTTTCCACAACTTCATTACATTATTATTTATCTCTTCTGCTTTTACAAAATTGCCGGTTAAAAGTTCGAGTTGAGAGATACCGCCAAGGGCATCAGCTTTTGCACTTTTATTGTCTGATGCATCTGCGATCACCAGGGCATCATCAAAGAATTTTCTTGATTTTGAATATTGAGCCAGGCTGCTGTAGAAGTAACCTTTATAAACAAGAACATCGGCCTGGTTCTTTTTATCATCCAGTTTTTTATATCCGGCAAGTGCGAGATCGTAATAATTTGCTGCACTGTCATACATCCCCACATCTTCATATAAACGGCCAATGGATGATTGCGAATAAGCAATATTGCTTTCGCTTGTAGTGAGTACTGCAAGCTGCAAAGATTGTTTCATAAAGCCCAAAGCTGCATTGTAATCACCATTATAATTTTCCTTTATAAAACCCTTGTACAAATAACTGTACATTAAACCTGCCTGGTCGTTGCTCTCTTTTTGAAAATCAATTGCTTCATTCAACGACTTCTCAGATTGCTCAAATTGTTTATCAGCATAATAAACCGTAGCCAGGCTGTAATCAACATCAGCGATCTTTGATTTTGATTTGATCTGGTGATAAATATCCAGCGCTTCTTTGTAATTTTTTTCTGCATTGCCATAATCTTTTACCTTATTATAATTGGAAGCGAAGTCTTCAAGCAGTGCTGCATATTCTTCCTTGTCATCCTGTTGTTTATATAAAGCAAGCGCTTTATTAAAAGCATCAAGACTTTTCTGTGGCTCTCCGCTGTCTTTGTATAAGCCACCCAATTTTTTCCAGCTGTATGCTTCGCCTTTTGTATCACCTGCATCTACTCTTAGCTGTATTGCGGCATGGTGTGCAACAATAGCACTGTCGTATTTTCCCAATGTCCATAACATTTGCGCCATATTGCTCATGGAAAAGCCGGCGCCTTTTTTATTTCCGTTCTTTAGTTTCAGCTGGTAGGCAGCCAGGTAAACATTGTACGATTCCCTGTTGTTACCCAAAAGGCTTAATAAGTATGCCTTATTATCGAAAGCATCGGCCATAGCAGGTTCGTCTCCGAGCGCTTTGCGTACCATAAATTCATTATTGTAAAAATCAGCGGCTTCTTTATATTGACCCATCTGCTGATAACTTTCACCGATGTATGAATAAATGGTTGCCAGGTTTTTTTTGGCTGATATGCTTGGGAGGTTTTTTAAAAAAGATTCACTCTTCAAATATTCGTTAATCGCTTCTTTGTATTTACTTTGCTTAAACAATGCAAGGCCTATACCGGTATGGGCTCTTGCCACCTCCTGCTTCATTCCGTTTGATGTATCTGTAGCATAAAGCCCCATGCGTATTTGCAATGCTTCTTCGTAATTGGTTTGCGCTTCTTTATAGCGATAAGTTTGCTGTAATCCATAGCCGATGTTATTTATGCAGTACGATGCGCCATCTTTTTCACCGATCTTCTCAAATAATAGCTTTGCTTTTTTATAATAAATTATAGCCAATGAATCATTTTCTCTGCTCGTAATATATCCTTTATTAAAATAGCTCCAGGCCAGCAGGCTGTCATTGTTCATTGATGTGCTGATCTTTAGCAGTACGTCATTTACTTTTTTTGCCTGCACAAAATCATTGGCTGTACTAAAATCTTCCGCATCTGTTTCCCATGTATTGAAATTTTCAAAAATCACTTTTTGATTAGCGATGCGATAAGCATTGAAAAGTTTATCATTATTATAATATCCTAACAGTGAATCCAGGGCCTCACCGGAACCAAGGGGTGAATTGTTTATGATCCAGGTTGCATATACCTCACTGATTTTCCATGTACCACCCATGTATTTTCCCGGGTAGGATTTTACGAAATCCAAAAATGATTTAAGATCCTGTTCTTTTGTATCTCTCAAAGCATCCATCATACTCTTCCCTTTGAATCTTCCTTCTGTAACAGGTTTGTGGTAAAGCTCAGTAGAATCATCGTGCAGCATATCCCAAATCTCCTGCACCTGGCTCTTCATAGAAGCATATAAATCTTTATCGAGCTCGGGCGAATTATAGTACATCAGGGTACGCGGATGCGCTAACCACATCCTGCTGTTATCAACAAAGTGAATACCGAGAAGCGATACATCCAGGAATACATCTTTATCTCCTTTTTTCGGAAATCGTATGGGCACACCTGCCATATCATCAATATAAACATCGTAAAAAGGGTCGGCTGTTTTAAATAAATATACAGTAGCTACTGAATAATTAGGATACACCCTGGAGATGATGACTTTCCCTAATTTGGTATTCTCCCTGCTTGTAAATTCCTTTTTAAATTTACCATACACATAACCCTCAGCGCCTTCGTATACCCCATCGTTACTGCCGCCATTGAAAGTGATCTCGTATTCCTTCGCTGATTTTTTTGAAGGTTCTTTTGTTATGGAAAAAATTGCTTCAACCGTTTCCTGCACATTGCCTTTAGGAAAGGGAAACTGTACATCACTGTTGCTGCTAAGATCATAGAGGGAACCTATTTCTTTTAAGATCGTAAATACCAGGTTCTGATCTTTTGCTTTGCGGGCATTACCAAGACCCTCAATTAAATAATCGTGGGCAGTATTAAAATTGACATCATTATAAAGATGTATTTCTGCAGCCTCTGTCATTCTTTTTGCTGCAAAATCATAATCGGGAGAGGGGCTTTTTAATTCTTCTTTTGCTGCCTGGTAAAAATTGTTTGCTGCAGAAGCATATTTTTTTGAAGTAGTATCGGTGATCGCCTGCTGGTATATTTTTTTTGCGGTCTCACTTTTTTGTGCATTCGTAGTAATGGCCGGAAATAACAGAATGAACAACGAAAGGCAAACCCATTTCATAATTGCTGTTTTAATAAGAGAAAAATACGCACAATAATGCTAACATTATATACCCACCGGAAGGTATTTGTATAATATATGAAACTTCAGTGTACTAAGCGTACTTCGCGTAATCCTTTTATCAAACAAACAATAGTAACGCAAAGGGCACAAAGAAAACGCATAGTGTCGCAATGGTATCTTTGCGTTACCCTTTTTACAACTCACTTTACGTTATAAATTCAGCAGCAGAGGTGTCTAAAAACCAATGCAGTTCTCCATTGTAAGGTTGTATCAACATGGCGGGGTAAGAAAGCGGCGGCGTTTCGGTTGATAAAATTTCCTTTATTATTCCTGCTTTTTTTTCGCCGGTCACAACAAAAAAAACGGAACTGGCTTTATTAACGATCCCGGGCAACAAGGTAATTCTAATTCCTTTCTTATCAGAAGAAACGGGAGAAACCCAATGCTGCTCATTTGGTATTGGATCTCCGGGAAATAGTGAAAGGGTATGACCGTCTTCACCAAGGCCAAGCAGCACAAGATCAAAAGTAGTTTCACGGGTATCAAAAAAATCTCTTAAAACCTGCTCATATTGTTTTACAGATTGCTCTGCTTCTACATCTGTCCATATCCGGTGTACCTGCTCCGGAGGAATGGGAATCTTTGACAAGAGGCTATCGTAAGCCATTTTAGCATTATTATCATTGTTTGTAAAAGGAACAAACCGCTCATCTCCCCAAAATATATGAACCCTGCTCCAGTTTATTTTTTCCCGGTAAGGCTCACCGGCCAAAGTATTGTATAATTTTTTGGGTGTTTCTCCTCCCGAAAGTGCCCAGGTAAAAATTTCTTTTACCAACAATGTTTGTTCAATGAGACCAGTTATTTTTTCTGCCAAAACATTGTACAGAATTTCTTCCGGGTAAACATGTATTTGCATTTACGCTTTATTTTTTTTGCCAACCATTATCCAGTTATGTCCATCACGCGCTATCAAAGCTTCTGCATCTTCCGGACCCCATGAATCCGGGGCGTAGTTAGGGAAATCTGTCGGCTTCCTTTCTTCCCACACTTCAATTATTGGCATTACAACTTTCCATGCAGCTTCCACTTGGTCGGCCCTCATAAACAAAGTGGCATCGCCTTCCATTACATCGTACAAAAGGGTTTCGTAGGCTTCCGGTTCGTCTCCATTGTAGGCATCTTTATAATTGAAAACCATATCAACCGGGTTCAGGATCATTTCCTGCCCGGGTTGTTTTGCCTGGAACCTTAAACGAATATCCATTTCAGGTTGAATACTTATTGCCAGCCTGTTTGGGCGCCACGTTTCAGCAGCTTTTGCCGGAAAAGAATAATGTGGCGCTGCCTTGAACTGGATGGTTAAAATTGTTGCTTTTTCATGCAAACTTTTACCGGTGCGAACATAAAAAGGAACACCTTCCCAACGCCAGTTATCAATGTAAAATTTTACCGCAGCAAATGTTTCTGTTGATGAATCCGGCTTAACATCTTTCTCCTGTCGATATCCTGGAACTTCCTGGCTATGCATCCAGCCCTTGCTATATTGCCCGCGGGTGGCATAATCCTGAACCTCTTCTTTTTTTATTTTTCGTATTGCATTTAAAACATCCACTTTTTTGTTTCTTATTTCATTTGCGTCAAATGATACAGGCGCTTCCATACCTATCATACAAAGCAATTGCAGCATATGATTTTGCACCATGTCTCTTAAGGCACCCGAGTTATCATAATAGCCGCCGCGGCCTTCCACACCAACTGTTTCAGAAGAAGTTATCTGTACATGATCAATGTAATTCTTGTTCCAGATTGGTTCAAATAATGCATTGGCAAATCGGAGGGCCAGGATATTTTGTACCGTCTCTTTCCCCAGGTAATGATCGATTCGATAAATCTGCTTTTCGTCAAAAATGGTACTTAGCAACTGGTTCATTTCCATAGCGCTCTGGAGGTCATGCCCAAAAGGCTTTTCCACAACGATCCTTGAACATTTCACATCCTTGCAAAGAGCAGCTTTCCCCAAATTTTTCACTATTACCGGAACCAGTTGTGGCGCAACTGCCATGTAAAAAATAATATTCGGGTGGACGCCAAATTCCTGCTCTTTTTGCTTTACGATCTCAACGATTTGCGCATACGCCTTTTCATCGGCCACATCCATTTGTATGTAACTGCTTTTATCTGCAAACTCTTTCCACCTGCCGGTTTCATCTTTGCGGCGCGAAAAGTTTTTTATGCCTTCCAGCAGATGTTGTTCGTAAACTTCTTCACTGTATTCGGTGCGGGCAATACCTATTACATTAAACTTTTGGGGCATAGACCCGTCGAGAAACAGGTTGTATAATGCAGGGGTAAGTTTGCGGTAATTGAGATCGCCACTTCCACCAAAAATAAAAAACAAGGTGGGCGGTAAACTGGTTAACTGCTGCATATTTATAAATTAATGATGGGAAGGATGATCTACTGTCTGTTCATCATGTTCCCAGTTAGTATGAAAAACGCCGGGAATATCGATGCGTTCATAAGTATGCGAACCAAAAAAATCCCGTTGTGCCTGGATGAGATTGGTAGGCAATTTATCCCGGCAGTAAGTTGTAAAATAATTAAGCGTAGCTGACAGCCCGTTAACCGGGTAATCCGCAGCTGTAGCCGTTATTACTACATTTCGCAGGCCATCAATCTTAGATTGGATTTTTTGCGCAACCTCATTGTCGAGCAAAAGATTTGGCAGCTGAGTATTTTTCTCAAAGGCCGAACTGAATATATTTAATAACCTTGAACGGATGATGCAGCCACCGGTCCATACCCTTATCACTTCGGATAATGGTATTTCCATTTTCAGCATTGCGGAGGCTTTTGTTAATAATGATAGTCCCTGTGCATAGCTTACAATGGTTGCAAAGTATAAGGCGTCATGCAATTGGTTTATCAACTGATCTTTTGGAAGATCTATTTTTTTTAAGAAACTTTTATAAAGAGAGGTTGCCATTACTCTTTCTTCTTTGAGCGCAGAAAGATTGCGTACCATAACAGCCATATCTATTGTGGGTATGGGTTCCGGCAGATCCAGCGCTGCCTCAGAAGTCCATTTGCCCGTACCTTTTGCACCGGCTTTATCAAGTATCATATCAACAAGGAGGCCCTCACTTTTATCATCCTTCTTTTTAAAAATATCGGATGTTATCTCTAACAGGTACGATTGCATATCACCATTGTTCCAGTTATTAAAGATGGTGTGCAGTTCTTCATTCTGTATGCCTGCGCCATTGTGTAAAATATCGTAGCACTCGCTTATGAGTTGCATTATCGCATACTCGATACCGTTATGTACCATTTTTACATAGTGACCGGCAGCATCATTGCCCAGGTAAGCCACGCAGGGAACATCATTTACTTTTGCTGCAACGGCTTTTAAAATTGGTTCCACTTCTTTATATGCTTCTACATCACCGCCGGGCATAATACTGGGACCGAGCCGTGCTCCCTCTTCGCCCCCGGAAATACCAATGCCCATAAAATGTAATTTCTTCTCTTTTAAAAAGGTTATCCTTTTTAAGGTATCAATGTAATGAGAATTTCCGCCGTCGATAATAATATCACCGGGTTGCAGCAACGGGATAAGATCTGCAATCACATCGTCCACCGGATTTCCTGCCGGTACCAGCATCATTATTTTTCGGGGCACCTGTAACAGGTTTATCATTTCGGGTAAAGTATTCACCCCTTTTACAATGGTGCCTTTTGTTGCAGAGGCTTCAAAGGCGGAGGTCTTTGCCAGGTTTTTATCGTAGCCTACTACTTTAAATCCGTGATCTGCCATATTGAGTAACAGGTTGCTGCCCATTACACCAAGCCCGATCATTCCAAAATCATATAAATTATCTGCCATGTGGTAAAATTAATGAAAGATGTTGGGTTGCCGTTTCGTGTAACTTTGTGTTTCACTATTCAATAAATAAGCATGCCGGATTTAATTGAAGAATTTAATTCGTACAGGGGAAAAATGAATGAAGTTATTTTAAGCAAGAATAATCTTGTGATGAAACGACTTTGGAACCTCGATACCAACACATACGAAGCGGGGGAACTGGATAAAAAAACCAAAGAAATGCTTGGATTGGTTGCCAGTATGGTACTGAGATGTGATGATTGTATTAAATACCACCTGGGTAAATCGCATGAGCTCGGTGTTACCACGGGGGAGATATACGAGATCTTTGCCGTGGCTAATATAGTAGGTGGTACCATCGTTATTCCACACACCCGCCGGGCCGCGGAATACTGGGAAGAATTAACAAACACAAACCGGTAACGGCAACAGGTTGTTATTTTCTATTTGTAACTTTAGAATTGAAATTATAAAATGAGTGAAACCATCGTTTCTGAAAAGGCGCCCTTAACAGCAAAAGATTTTGCAACTGACCAGGAAGTGCGCTGGTGCCCGGGTTGCGGGGATTATTCCATTCTTGCACAGGTGCAAAAAATAATGCCTGGCCTGGGTATACCAAGGGAAAACATAGTGATCATTTCCGGCATTGGCTGCAGCAGCCGGTTTCCCTATTATATGAATACGTATGGCATGCACAGCATCCACGGCAGGGCTACAGCAATTGCAAGCGGGTTAAAAGCAAGCAGGCCCGAGCTCAGCGTTTGGATCGTAACCGGGGATGGAGATAGTTTGAGTATTGGCGGCAACCATACAATACATTTATTAAGAAGAAATTTTGATGTAAATATTTTATTGTTCAATAACCAGATCTATGGATTAACAAAAGGGCAATATTCTCCAACATCCGAACAAAAAAAAGTAACAAAGAGCACTCCTTACGGAAGCATTGATCATCCCTTTAATCCATTGGCGCTGGCCATGGGTGCGGATGCAACTTTTATTGCCAGGAGTATGGACCGTGATCCAAAACATTTGCAGGCGATGATACTGAGAGCGCAGGAACACAAAGGATCTTCTTTTTTAGAAATATACCAGAACTGCAACATTTTTAATGACGGCGCTTTTGAAATTTTTACCGAAAAAAGTTCCAAGCCCGAAGAGGCATTATTCCTGGAGCAGGGGCAGCCATTAATTTTTGGCGCACAAAAAAATAAAGGAATAAAATTGGATGGCCTCCGGCCGGTTGTGGTTGACCTGGCTGAAAACAGTACAGGTGATTTGTGGATACATGATGAGGCAGATATTTATAAGGCCCAGATATTGGTAAGGATGTTTGATGATCCAACACTTGAAGTTCATTACCCACGCCCATTTGGTGTTTTTTATAAAACCGACCGGTCTTGTTATGAAGATAATATGAGTATGCAGATAGATGAAACCATTGCGCTAAAAGGCAAAGGGGATCTGGATAAATTATTAAAGGGAAGAGAAACCTGGACGATAAATTGATTCCAAAATTTATTAAAATAAAAAGCCGGTAACATTTTTTACCGGCTTTTTAATGGATGATATATTAGTTATCAATGGTCATATAAATATGCCATAGCTATTTTATCATTAGCATTGAACGGACGATTTCCACCATTGGAACACGCCAGCATGAAAGACTCAGCATCAAAACCAGATGGCGTTCCAGGAATAAGTACAGCACCTATGCTTCCTGCTCTTTCATTTGAATGAGCGCCACCGCAGCTAAGTGCACGGTTGAAATAATCAGTATGACGGAACCCAATGCAATGGCCCATTTCATGTTGAATTACAGAAGTAACATAATCCAGGTTAGGATTACTACCATATGCCTGTGCATTTGTATTCAACTTTATTTGATTATAAGGATTGCCTCCGGAAGGGAAGCCCGAAGAACCCAAAGTGATGTAACCACCTGATGGTCCCTGGTCAAAACCTATGAGGTCAATATTGCCTGTGCCGCTCGTTATTCTTAAAAAAGTAAGTTTGCGGTTCGGCAAAGCGTTGTAGCGCGCAATAGCCGCGTTTGCTGCATCTGACCAAACAGCAAGACTTGTTAAAGTTCCTGAAACTGATACTGTTACAGTTCTTGTTCCTGAAACGGTAACTAAATTTGTGGTCCGGTACTGTTCATCATTAGCGATCAGCAGGGTTGGGGAAGTACTTTGCTCAGTTAAGTTATTGTTGGTAAGAACAATATCTCCCTCAACAAGATATCCATTATCAACTTTCCTTACACCTTCAGTACTAAAACCTTTTGCTGCAATTTGTTGTAAAACTGCAGAAGAAACATCATCTTTCGCGGTAGCAACACTCTCGCGTTTACATGAGGTAGCGAATACACAAAGGCAGGTAAGCGCCAATAGTGTTTTTGAAAATAACTTCATAGATTTTTAAGGTTTTTAAATTGTTAAAAAAAGTAGATTCCAAATATATCTTTATTAATTTTAGATAAAAAATAAAAAGCCAGTCTTTTTTATCCACATTTTTAGTAAAAATCTAACCTTTGTAATGAAATCCATATTTCTTTTTTTACTCCTATTCATTACTATATCCGCGAGGTCACAATTACAAAAAAATACCGGTGACATTTTTTTAAGGCAGAACACAGATACTAACATATCATCATGCGATAAGTGTAATTTTTACACGATCGTATTAAAATCAGGCACACCCGACTCAATTATAAAAAGGATATCCCTAATTGCGATCCGCAAAATTGAAGACAGGATCTATATTGTAGATAGCGGTGAATTTTCAAAATCTTCTTTTGCAAATAAAAATTACGACAAGCATTTTTTAAAAAACAATAACTGGAAACTTTCACCAGTTGCTATGGAGCTTAAAAATAATTCAGCAAAGAAGGTGAACAATTACCGGTTCACTATTGCTGTTAGGGATACAAAATTCATTTCCAATATTACTGATATTGATCCCGGAATACAAAAACAGATTTTAATATTCCCCTCACAACAATTGCTCTCTGTTTTTTCATCCTATAAAAAAATTGAAAAATTATTTCTTGATCGTGATGAAGTAATATCAATTGATGTAAATCTTAAAAGTCCGAAAGAAGAGCTTGCTTTCCAGGGCTTTGATCTTTCTGCCAACAAGATAAATACGGTGCACGGAAATTACCCGGCAATGAATGGTGCCGGCCAGCATGTTTCTATCAAGGAAAATTTTTATGATACAACGGATGTTGATCTGCACGGGCGTTTGGAGAACTCGCCATTAGCATCAAAAATTATTACCAACCATGCAAATTTCATTGCAACAATAATTGCCGGCGCGGGCAATTCTATTTATTACGCCAAAGGTGCAGCGTGGGGAGCTTCCATTTCTTCCTCATCATTCGAACTTGTTTTGCCCGATGCCGACAGCTATTATAAACATTACAATATCACGGTTCAAAATCATTCTTACGGAACCGACATTGATAACACTTACGGGATAAATGCCGTGGCCTTCGACAAAAGTGCAAATAATGATCCCGACCTGCTGCATGTTTTTTCTTCCGGCAATTCCGGAACTTCCGCAAGTGCAGCGGGTGTGTATTCCGGTATTACTGGCTTCGCAAATCTTACCGGGAATTTTAAAATGGCAAAAAATGTTATGCTGGTTGGCGCGGTAGATTCTTTTGGAAATGCCGAACCGCTTAGTTCAAAAGGGCCTGCATATGATGGCCGGATAAAACCGGAGATCGTTGCATTTCAAAAGAACGGGACATCTGAATCTGCGGCACTAGTTTCGGGCACAGCTTTATTGCTGCAGCAATATTATAAGAGCCGGAATAATATTTCCCTGCCTTCGGCTTTGGCAAAAGCGATCATAATTAATACAGCAGATGATATCAATACACCCGGTCCGGATTACGCAACTGGCTTTGGAAACCTGAATGCGATAAAAGCAATGGACCTTATAACCGGTAATACTATCCTTTCGGGTGTTGCTGTGCAGGGCCGCACGCAGATTTTTCCATTATCAATACCTCCCAACATTGCCAGGTTAAAAGTTACGCTTACCTGGAATGATACTGCAGCATCTGCATTTGCGCCGGCAGCCCTCATCAATGATCTTGATCTAAGTGTTGTAAATATTTCAACAGGATTTTCCTGGAAACCCTGGGTACTAAGTTCATATCCCAATAAGGATTCATTAAATGCATTACCCGTGCGCAAAAGAGATAGTCTCAATAATGAAGAACAGGTAACGATCGATAATCCTTTGCAGGGAAATTACCAGGTTAGGGTTAATGGATTTAGTTTAGCTGCAGGGCCGCAAAAATATTTTGCTGTTTATACAATGGATACTGCCAATATTTTCCGGTGGTACCGCCCTGTTAAAGGAGATTTTTTAGAAGGAGGAAAATCAGGTTTGCTGCGCTGGGAAAATACTTATTCTCAAAATGGTAATATCGAATTTAGTTATGCCTCTACAAATAGTTGGAACCCGGTTGCCTCCAACGTAGATCTTAATAAAAGATTTTTTGAATGGATAACCCCTGACACTATTGCGCCCGTGATCTTTAGAATGAAAATTGGTTCTACCTTTATTTATTCTGATACTTTTTTGATAACAAAATTATTATCGCCAAAAGCAGGATATGTATGCGATGACAAAATTCTGGTCTATTGGGAAAAGCTGCCGGATATCAGTAAGTACCTCGTATATATTTTAGGCGATAAGTATATGGAACCCTACCAGCAGGTATCCGATACATCAATAGTTATAAACAGAAATGTATTATTGAATAATTATATAGCGGTGAGCCCAATACTTAACAGTGGGATAATTGCTCCGAAAAGTTATGCTTTTGATTATACTTTACAGGGTGCAGGCTGTTATATCAATGCATTTTTAGCAGATGGGAATAACAATACAGCAAATCTTACACTATCCTTAGGAACCACACTTGGCGTGGATTCCATCAGTTTTGAAAAACTTTCTGGCGGCGGTTTTGTAACGATCTATGGTATTAAAG
>JACDBU010000145.1 GCA_013694745.1 Chitinophagaceae bacterium | reverse complement strand
CAATACAACCGTGCCATTTTTATAGTATTTATTCCGGCAGGTAAAATAAGGTCGGCTGTAGAGGAATTGCGGGTAACAGCACCGGTTCCGGTGTTTCCATCAACATCAATATATTGCATATTCTCATTATCATTTCCATAATAACTATTGCCATCTGTACTGTTATCATTCATCTTTATAAGATCAACAGTATTATCCGGTTTTAAAATATGCATGAGTGTATTGCCAAAAATGGCAATCCCACCCCTGGTGTTATCAGAATAAACTTTTGTATAATTTCTGAATTGCGCTTCAGAAACCAAATTAAAAAGTAACAGGCATACAACTGCCGTTGTGCGGTCCAAATTCTTAACCCGTAAACCAGTTGTAAAAATATGCATGATCAATTTTATCGTTAAAAATAAAAGCAGGCATATCATAGGAATCGACCGAATATTCTGACTGGTTTTTTAATGATGCAACACCGTATATCAGTGGCATGTAAAACACAGGATGTGGGAGACACTGTAAATAAAAACTTACGCAAATAATATATGCGTTAAACAACTAAGACGGAATTCGGAAATACGAGGTAAGCTTTACTAGAATTTTTGGAGAAGGGGATAAAAGTATAAACTTACTTTTTAAAATGCAAGTTTTTCATCGTTTTTTTAACTCTCCTCTACAATTTTTCATCAACAGCATTTGCAACAACACCCAAAGGCCTGGATGCATTTGAACAATATGTAAAGGCACTCCAAAGTTATATTCATCCCTGAGGTAAATAAAAAAACCCCCGCTTTTATGCAGGGGCTTCGTTTTGAATGTTTGATTATTTCACAATCATTGGTATAACGATTTATTGTTTAGTGATTTTTTCGCTTACCCTTTCATCACCGGAGATGAATTGAATGATATAATTTCCGGAAGGAAGGTTAGACAGATCATCAAGTTTAATGTAATTGGTTCCTTTAACCATCTGTACAGTTTTAGAAGAAACTTCTTTTCCCTGAACGTTGTAAACTTTAGCACTTACTACTTCAGCTTTGCTCCAACCCAGGTTAACATTTAGATAACTGGTGAATGGATTTGGTGAAACAGAAACCGGATGAAGTTCGCCTTTAAGTTTCACTGCAACGACACGTGAATAACTTGACTTACCATCAAGATCAGTCTGTTTCAGCCTGTAATAAACGATTGCAGCTGTTTGTGATTCCACATCATCAAGTATTGAATAAGTATGCTCGATAGATGTTGTGCCATTACCCGGTAAGGTAGATACATTTGAGAACAAATGTCCGTCAGTGCTTCTTTCCACATCATATTTGCTGCAGTTTATTTCCTGTGAGCTAACCCAGTCTACTCTAACTTTCCTGCTTTGCAACGTTGCAGAGAAAGATCTCAGAACGACCGGCAGAGGGCCGTTATCCGGATTAATGATAGCAGTACCATCATCAACATATGAGATGCCGGCATCAGATATCGCTTTCATCCTCGCAGTATTTATTATCGATGGAACAGGATTGCCTGAACCTGGATTATTAACGGTAGCCTTAAATTGAACAGAGAATGTTTCTCCGGTTGCCAGCTTGCCACCTAATGCACTTGTTGCACCTGTGCCGAGTCTGAATCTTACCGTTTTGATAGAACCGTTAACAATATATTCAGCCACATCATCACCTGATGCATCAGTTTTTAATCCTGCAGTTATGCCAGGTGAACTGAGCACTTTCAATGAGCCGGGTACATAAGTAATGGTATTAGGCAAAGTATCTGTTACCTCAATTGAATTTGCATTACCTGAGCCGGTATTTGTTCCATTTAAAGTATATGTAAGAACTTCGTTTGCTTGTCCTAGTCCATCACCACTTGCATCACTAACCATTTTATCAAGTGCGATATTCGGATCTTTCATTTTAATTACAAAGCTGAAAAGTCCCGGGAAATATTGGTCTGCTTCTGTGCCAAACTCAAGGCTAACCGAAGTAGCATTTGGAGCAATACCATAAGATGATACATCGAACTGGTCGATATCAATACCCATCTGGTTTGTATAATTCGGATTTTTTGTTGTTACGTGAACTCCATTGTTAGAAATGGTTCCGTTCCATGGATTATCAACAGCATTCAATGCATTTGAAAAAGCTGCACCATTGATCTTCATAAAATCTTTTTTAAGATTGGCATCACCTTCCCACGCAACAACTGCCAATGAAGCATCACCAGCAGAAAGTGCTCCAGAAGGAACATCAAGGCCGGTTAAGTTAACTGTTGAAGTTTGTGGATTACCACCATTGTACACCTGTTCAAATCCATCATATAAACGGATACTGTTGTAAGGCAACGTTGAATTTTCATACACAACAACTATGCACCATGCGCCGTAGTTACCACCGCTAGAGTTAGAACCGGTAGTTAAAGGCGCATTGCCTACTTCATAGGTACCGGCACCACCACTTGTTGTTATATAGGAAGTAATATCGGCATATGCCTGGTATTGGGTGTAACCAGTAGCAGGCACGTTTGTATCTATCTGCAAGGCAGTAACATCAGCATATACTGCGGATGTCCCTTTGCGGATCTTTACTTTTTTATTTGCTGTCTGCGTAAGGTCGAAGTCTGTGTTCAATACACGGCCACCCCAGTAAAGACGGGCAAATTTAATAGTGTTTGTTCCGGCAGGGAGAACAAGATCTGATGTGGAAGAGTTACGGGTAACGGATCCGTTCCCTGATGCACCATCCAGGTCAATGTACTGCATGTTCTCATTGTCATTGCCATAAGTACTGTTACCATTTGCGCTGTTGTCGTTCATCTTGTTTAGATTAACTGAGCCATCAGCCTTGGTTATAGCCATTAAGGTGTTACCAAAGATCACCGTGTTGCCTTTGGTGTTGTCAGAATAAATCTTTGAATACGAACGAAACTGTGCGTTGGAGATCGTAGCAGATACCACCAGCAATCCAACCAGTGATAAGCGTTTCAGATTTTTTGAATTGAAAAATGTAAAAAGGTTCATAACAAATTTTTGAGGTAAAAAAATAATTTTTTGTGGTGAAAAATATTTTGGTAACTCAAAGAATAGGAGATAGTGGCCGCGCATAGGGATAGATTATCCTGGTATATCAGAGATATGGGTTATTATATAATAATATTCCGGCAGTGTATAATACGTGCTCAAAATATTAATTAAGGAATTCGGGAATATGAGGTAAGCTTTACTAGAATTTTTGGAGAAGGGGTAAAAGTATATACTTACTTTTTAAAATGCAAGTATTTCATCGTTTTTTTTTAACTTTCTTCTACAATTTTTTCATCAATAGCATTTGCAACAATGGTCGCGCTTACTTTCTTGAGGGGATTTTTCCGGTTTTCTTCATAGGTTTTTCGGGCATTTACAATATCTACACACGTAAACACGGCCGCACGAAAGGAAGATTCATCCGCCTTATTTTTACCTGCAATATCAAAGGCCGTTCCGTGATCGGGGCTGGTACGTACGCCGGAAATACCAGCTGTAAAATTCACACCTTCCCCAATAGACAATGATTTAAAAGGGATCAATCCCTGGTCGTGGTACATGGCTAAAACAGCGTCAAACTTTTCATATTGACCCCTGGCAAAAAAGGCATCTGCACTAAAAGGTCCCATTACAAGCATATTATGTTGTTTGGAATCTTTGATCGCAGGTCTTATAATATCTTCTTCTTCTTTGCCTATCAATCCTTCATCACCCGCATGTGGATTTAAGGCAAGCACTGCTATTTTAGGTTTGTCTATACCAAAATCCTTTTGCAGGCTAGCATGCAAAATTTGCAGCTTACTGATAATATTTTCTCTTGTTATATTTTGAGCAATGTCTTTAACGGCAACATGTTCAGTTACCAGGCCAACTTTTAAATTTTGCGCGGTTAGTAACATTAAAACATCCCTGGTTTCAAAGAATTGTTTCAAAAAAGGGGTGTGACCCGTATGTTCAAATTCAATGCTTTGAACATTTTTTTTATGAAGGGGTGCTGTTATGACCCCCTGGATCTTACCATCTTTTAATGCCTGGCTTGCTGCCACCAGGCTTTTGATTGCGTACCTGCCACCAGTTTCATTCAAAACTCCAGGGGTTACTGATACCTCTTCTTCCCAGCAATTGTAAATATTTATCTGGCGATGATTTATTTTATTCAGATCTTTTGTAACGAGGCAATTTAAATTTATCTCTGGTATGCTTTTCCTGTAAAAATTAATGATCTTATTATTGGCAAATATCACCGGTGTACAAATTTCAAGCAGGCGGTTATCTGCCAGTGTTTTAATTATAATTTCTGGGCCTATGCCATTAATATCGCCACAGGTGAATCCTACAACTGGTCTTATCTCTGCTATGCTTGTATTCATTAATTAATGGTTTAAAAACATTGCAAGGTAAGAAGATAGTCTTTATTGTATGGTAAAGCGTTACCCGGCAAAAAACTTATCTGTATTTTGCAAGATATGTACACGGTTAAAAAATCACTGGGACAGCATTTTTTAAAAGATGAGAAAATAATAAAAAAGATCGTTGATGCATTGATGGAAAAACCATTTAAAAATCTGCTGGAAGTGGGTCCGGGTGGTGGTGCCCTAACGAAATATCTGATGCAAATTCCCGGTATAAATTTTAAAGCTGTAGAGCTTGACCTGGAGAAAGTTGATTTTCTTGTAAATGCACATCCTGCTTTAAAAGATAAGATCATCCATAACAGTTTTTTAAATTTACCTGAACCATTTGATGAGCCATTTACCGTTATTGGAAATTTTCCATACAATATATCTACGCAAATTCTTTTTAAAATTCTTGAATGGAAAGAAAATGTTCCCTGCGTGATCGGCATGTTTCAAAAGGAAGTGGCAGAAAGGGCCGCTTCCAGGGAAGGCAGTAAAGTGTATGGCGTGTTAAGTGTATTGATACAATATTATTATGATGTTGAATATTTATTTGATGTGGGCAATGAATGTTTTACTCCGCAGCCAAAAGTTAAGAGTGGTGTGATACGGCTTACTTCAGTAAAAACCAGGCTCCCAGTTAAAAGCGAAAGGGCCTTCAGGATATTGGTTAAAACAGCTTTCAACCAGCGGCGTAAAACAATGCGCAATGCTGTGAAAAGTTTGTTTTCACAGGATATTCTTAAAGATGAATTATTTGCCCGGAGAGCAGAAACGCTAAGTGTGAAAGAATTTGCTGATCTTACTTTTAGAATGGAAGGGAAAACGGTTGTTTGAGCAACACCTTAAAATCCGGCTTGTTTTATTTGTATTTTTGTAACGATAATAATAGCTAATTTTTTTAACGTATGCCATCCCATATAAACCATACTGTACGTATAGTAACAGCCGCTGCTTTGTTCGACGGGCATGATGCAGCCATAAATATTATGCGCAGGATAATGCAAAGCAAGGGGGCAGAGATCATTCATCTCGGGCACAACCGCAGCGTTGCCGAAATTGTGGAATGTGCCATTGAAGAAGATGTGCAGGGAATTGCGATTACAAGTTACCAGGGTGGGCATGTTGAGTTTTTCAAATACATGAAAGATCTCCTGAATGAAAATGGCAGCGGTAATATAAAAATTTTTGGTGGTGGTGGTGGCACCATATTGCCATCCGAAATTGAAGAACTTCATACCTATGGCATCACCCGTATTTATTCTCCGGATGATGGAAGAAAGATGGGTTTGATTGGAATGATTGAAGATGTGATAAAGGAATGTGGCCTCCCCCTAAACCCAATAAGCAGAGCGGAAAAGTCCGTAAACATTTCCGTAAATGAAAAAAGTAACGGGCATTTTGCTTTGGGAGAATGGCGGGACATTAAAAAAATTGCACAGGCCATCACATTAGCTGAAAGTGGGGAACCGTTTAATCATTTATTAAATGGAAAAGCCAGTCATCATAAAATAAAAAAAACGGCAGAAGTATCTGCTACTGTAAACGGGCAGTCGAACGGAGAGCCAGGACCGGCGAGGATTGCAGCACAACCTGTTCTCGGTATTACCGGTACCGGCGGCGCAGGAAAATCCTCCGTAACCGACGAGCTTGTCCGCCGTTTTTTAAATGCATATTCTGATAAAACAATAGCCGTTATTTCTGTTGATCCTTCAAAAAAGAAAACAGGCGGTGCCTTGTTGGGCGATCGTATCAGGATGAATTCCATTCATGGTCCGCGTGCTTATATGCGCAGCCTTGCCACGAGAGAAAGCGATAAAGCCTTAAGCCAGTATGTGCAGGAAGCGATCGACATATGCAAAATGGCCAATTACGATTTTATTATTTTAGAAAGCGCCGGAGTAGGACAGAGTGATGCGTCCATTTTAGATTATTGTGATGTTAGCATGTATGTGATGACACCCGAGTATGGCGCTCCATCGCAACTTGAGAAAATAAACATGCTTGATTATGCAGATATTGTTTGCATAAACAAATTTGATAAAGCCGGTGCACTGGATGCCTTGCATGATGTAAAAAAACAATACAAGCGAAATAATAATTTATGGACCGCAAAGGAGGAAGAATTACCGGTTGTAGGAACGATCGCTTCACAGTTCAATGACACGGGAGTTAATGAATTATTTGAACGTGTGATGGAAAAGATTTCTGCTAAAACCGGGATCGTTTTTGCCGGCGGGATCGTTCATCATGTTCATGCAAAAGATACTACCAGCCAAACACAGATAATTCCGGCTAAGCGTGTCCGTTATCTTGCTGAAATTGCCGAAGAGATCTATACCTATAATAAATTAACGGATGAGCAGGCTTCCATTGCTACGAAATTGTACCAGCTTAAAGGCGCACAAAAAATAATTAAAGAACATGCTGAGTTGAATAACGATTCAGCATTTTCTTTGCCGGGCCTGGCGCTGCAGGAGTCTCTTGAAAAACAATTGTATCCGCTTTGTAAAAAGCTGGTTGATGAATGGGAAGAAACCAAATTGCTGTACAAGAAAGAATTTTTTGAATACGATGTGAGGGGAAAGATCATTAAACTTCCATTATTTTTTGAATCGCTTTCTCATACAAAAATTCCAAAGATCTCCGTTCCGCGTTTTAAAGACTGGGGTGATATATTGCGTTGGAGGCTGCAGGAAAATTTTCCCGGTAAGTTTCCCTACACTGCAGGTGTGTTCCCGCTCAAACGCCAGGAAGAAGATCCTACCAGGATGTTTGCCGGTGAAGGTGGCCCGGAAAGAACGAACCGGCGTTTTCATTATGTAAGTATCGGGCAGCCTGCAAAGCGCCTCAGCACAGCATTTGACAGTGTTACACTATACGGTGAAGATCCGGGTCGTCGTCCTGATATATATGGTAAAGTTGGAAACAGTGGTGTAAGCATTGCCACGGTTGATGATGCAAAAAAACTGTATAGCGGCTTTGATCTTTGCGATCCTAAAACATCGGTTAGCATGACGATCAACGGACCGGCACCAATGCTTCTTGCATTTTTTTTAAATGCTGCTATTGACCAGCAATGCGAAAAATACATCATCGAAAATAATTTAAGGGCTGATATAAATAAGATCATCGAATCAAAATATGATATCACTTCTTTACCAAAATATTTGGGAACTGATGGAAAAGAAGTTTCGCCAAAAGGTGGAGAATTAGCAGGGGCATTACCGCAAGGTAATGATGGATTAGGGTTGCGTTTGCTTGGCCTGTCGGGCCAGGATGTGTTGCCAAAGGAAATTTATGAGCAGATAAAAGCAAAAGCATTATCAACTGTCCGGGGTACGGTGCAGGCAGATATTTTAAAAGAAGACCAGGCACAAAACACCTGCATCTTCTCTACTGAGTTTGCTTTAAAACTCATGGGCGATGTGCAGCAATATTTTATTGATAAAAAAGTAAGAAATTTTTATTCGGTTTCCATAAGCGGTTACCACATTGCTGAAGCGGGCGCCAATCCTATAACACAGCTTGCATTTACCTTATCAAACGGGTTCACTTATGTGGAATATTATTTAAGCCGCGGCATGAGCATTGATGATTTTGCTCCCAATCTATCTTTCTTTTTCAGTAACGGTATGGATCCCGAGTACAGTGTGATTGGGCGTGTTGCCAGGAGGATATGGGCAAAAGCGATGAAGCATAAATACAAAGCTAACAGCAGGAGCCAGAAATTAAAATACCACATTCAAACAAGCGGCAGAAGTTTGCATGCTCAGGAGATCGATTTCAATGATATAAGAACAACCCTCCAGGCATTGTATGCTATTTATGATAATTGCAACAGCCTTCATACCAATGCGTATGATGAGGCGATAACAACCCCAACAGAAGAATCTGTAAGACGCGCAATGGCAATTCAGCTAATTATAAACCGTGAATTAGGTACGGCCAAAAATGAAAATCCAAACCAGGGTAGTTTTTTAATTGAAGAGCTTACAGATCTTGTGGAACAGGCTGTGATGGCTGAGTTTGAAAGAATTTCAGAAAGAGGTGGTGTACTAGGCGCAATGGAAAGAATGTACCAGCGCAATAAGATCCAGGAAGAAAGTTTGTATTATGAAACGCTAAAACATACCGGCGAATACCCGATCGTAGGCGTGAATACTTTTTTAAATAAAGCAGGTTCTCCAACTATTTTGCCGCAGGAAGTTATTCGCAGTACTGCTGAAGAAAAAGAATTCCAGATAAATACACTTGAAGCTTTTTATGAAAGGCATAAGGATAAAAGTGAAGCCATGTTAAAGCGCCTGCAGCAGACTGCGGTTAACAATGAGAATTTATTTGAAGAATTGATGGAAACGGTAAAGTATTGTTCTCTCGGCCAGATCACGCATGCCTTGTATGAAGTAGGAGGACAGTACAGGAGGAATATGTAAAAGGAAAGGATAAAAAAAAGCACTGCATTCGCAGTGCTACAAAAAAAATTCTGTTTATATATCAATGAAGCTTCCTGGTATATTCATCCAGACTTACAATTTTGCCATCTTTTAATTGAAAATCATTTATGTATTCCGACGAATCTTTTATGCCTTTCATATCTTCCCATTTTTCCTTGTACCAAATAGTAACCCATTCATCCTTTTTATCTTTTGAAATAACGGATTCCCAGTCATACATTTTTATGTCCAAATTCTTATAATCTTTTCTCAGTGTTGTAAACATAGCTTTGAGGCTGTCGTTCGACATTTTTTTATCCAATCCATCAAATTGCATATGGACAGAGTCACCGAAATATTTCATAGATCCTTCAACATTTCCGTCCTGGAAAGCTTTAACCGCATTCAATGCAATCATTGAGTTGGCTGTACTTCCAATATCCCAATTATCAGGATGATCGATCTTGTAAGGATAGTTCATTGTAGCAGCTGTAGTGGTGGTGGAGGTGGAATCTTTCTTTGCGTCCTTGGAGGCACTACCCTGGTCGTTACAGGAAAATGCAATTCCTGTCAAAAAAAATAAGATCAATCTTTTCATAATTTAATTTTTTTAGTAATAAATAAAGGTGAAGTATGGAAAGCAGCTCTTCTGGTAAGAGGTAGAGGTAAGATAGTGAATTGAAGCTAATACTACAAATATGGCATTTAATTTTTTGATCACTACCAAAAAATATCAGGCTGGTTTAGAAACTGTCCTGTCTATCTTTGAAAAAAATTTGATGAGAATAATTGCTTTTCTTTTCTTGATACTATTGGCTGGCTATTCCTGTTCTGTCAGCAAATATTCCACTGCCAATAAAAGTTATAAAAGCCAGGTAAGGGCATTCGCAAAAACGATAAGCCAGGCGCCTCTTAAAGATTCATTTGCAACCGGACCGGAATGGGTGGGAACAACCAATTTTGGAATGCGAAAACCCAATTTCGTTATCATTCATCACACTGCTCAAAACAGCTGTGAGCAAACATTACAGACGTTCACCCTACCCCGTACACAGGTTAGCGCGCATTATGTTATTTGCCGTGACGGCACCATACATCACCTGTTGAATGATTATTTAAGGGCATGGCATGCAGGTCTTGGCAAATGGGGAAATGTAACGGATGTAAATTCATCATCCATCGGAATTGAGCTGGATAATAATGGCTTAGAGATATTTCCTGATGCACAAATAAATTCGCTCTTATCATTGCTCGGGTTTCTAAAGAAAAGTTTTTCAATACCTGCTGCAAATTTCATCGGGCATGCAGATATCGCTCCTACACGCAAGGATGATCCTAATGTACATTTTCCCTGGCAACAATTATCTGCGAAAGGGTTTGGATTGTGGTATGATGATACAAGCAAAATAAATGTGCCTGTTAATTTCAATAACACCCAGGCTTTGCGAATTATTGGCTATGATATAAAAGATAGTGCTGCTGCTATTGAAGCCTTTAAACGCCATTTTGAACAACAGGACAGCAGCAGGGTTTTAACTGAACAGGATAGAAAAATACTATATAATATTTCAAAAAAGTATTTGTAAAATAGCCGGTTGCTTTTAACTACGGTAATTCCCCAGCCTTAAGGCAGGGGCTATTCATTGGGAGTTTGAAATGATTTAAAATTATCCAGAATTTTTTATGAATAGCCGGCGGCTTTAGCCCCCGGTAATTTCATTACTGGTTTGAGATGATTTGAAATTATCATACATTTTTTTATGGATAGCCGGTAGTTTTCTCCGCCGGTATTTACCCCCAGCCTAAAGTCAGGGGCTATTCATTGGG
>JACDBU010000089.1 GCA_013694745.1 Chitinophagaceae bacterium | reverse complement strand
CTTTACCGCCAATGGCTGTTGAATAATCTGATCCCAAATCCTGGTTTCTTTGTGCATTTACACTCAGTGTTATGATACAACTTAGCATAAGGAAAAAAAATACTCTTTTCATAATAGTTTTTGATTTAATGGTTTAGTAACGAAAGATAAAAAATGATTACAACTTTTTATATTCTTTTATATTTTTTTTAACAGGCTTAGTTATACATTTCTTCCTGCAATAATTTTATGCGTTCATCGGCTAAATATTCATCGTATGTACACAACCGGTCAATGATGCCTTTGGGGGTAAGTTCAATGATTCTACTTGCAACAGTTTGAATAAACTGGTGATCATGCGTTGTAAATAAAACAATGCCCGGAAAAGAGATCATGCCATCATTGAAAGCAGTGATACTTTCAAGGTCGAGATGATTGGTTGGCTCATCCAGCATCACGAGGTTTGGATTTTGTAGCATCATCCTGCTTATCATACACCGCACTTTTTCACCACCGCTCAGCACATTTGTTTTCTTCATTATTTCATCCCCGCTAAATAACATCTTCCCTAAAAATCCCCGCAAGAAATCTTCATCAACATCTTTTTGATAAGGGGGTACAAATTGCCTGAGCCAATCCATTAGCGTGAGATTGCCGGTAAAAAATTCCGTATTATCATTCGGCAGATAGGCCGTTGTGATGGTTGTGCCCCATTCAAATTTTCCGTGATCAGCCTTCATCTTACCATTTATGATCTCGAAGAAAGAGGTAAGTGCAACAGGATCCCTGCTCAAAAAAGCGATCTTCTGGCTTTTAACCACATCAAATGAAACATTGGTGAACAGGGGCCTTCCGTCAATCTTTTTACTTAATTTTTCCACGTTCAAAACCTGGTTGCCCGCATCACGCTCAGGCTTAAAAATTATTCCCGGGTATTTCCGGTTGCTGGGAGTGATATCTTCAAAAACCAATTTATCAAGCGCTTTTTTCCGCGACGTGGCCTGTTTTGATTTTGAAGCATTGGCGCTAAACCGCGCTATAAATTCCAGGAGATCCTTTTTCTTTTCTTCCTGCTTTTTATTTTTATCAGTTGCCTGCCTTGCGGCTAACTGTGAACTCTCGTACCAGAAAGTATAGTTACCTGTATAGATCTTTATTTTCGTTTTATCAACATCTGCAACATGGGTGCACACCGCGTCTAAAAAGTGCCTGTCGTGACTTACCACCAAAACAATATTCTGGTAATCGGCCAAAAAATTTTCAAGCCATGAAATGGTTTCAACATCCAGGTTATTGGTAGGTTCATCTAATAATAAAATATCCGGACTGCCAAATAATGCCTGTGCCAGTAGCACCCTCACTTTCACATTCGCAGCTATATCTTTCATTGGCACCTGGTGCAATTCATCTTTTACACCCAACTCGCTTAACAAAGTGGCAGCATCACTTTCTGAAGTATAGCCACCTATCTCTCCATATTCTTCTTCAAGATGAGCCGCCTTCATTCCGTCGGCTTCGTTAAAATCTTCTTTTAAATAAATCGCGTCTTTTTCCTGCATCAGGTCCCACATTTTCTTATGCCCCATCAAAACCGTATTTAAAACAGTTACCTCATCAAACTCAAACTGGTTCTGGTTTAAAACAGCCATCCTTTCGCCGGGGCTTATAGAAACTGTTCCCTTGTTGGGTTCAATTTCTCCACTTAAAATTTTTAAGAAAGTAGATTTACCGGCGCCATTGGCACCAATAATTCCATAACAATTCCCTTTTGTGAAACCAAGATTTACTTCATCAAATAATACCCTTTTACCAAAAGCTAGCGTAACATTATTTACACTGATCATGCGTGTTCTTTTTTTTAGAGGCGCAAAGGTAAGGTTTTGTAGGGTATGTGTTGGAGAGTGGCAAGTGGCAAGTAGTGAGTAGTGAGTAGCAAGTTATCTTAAGATCGTGTCTCTTCCCGAACTAGGTTGACATATTGTAAATCACAAAAATAACAATATGAAGACAATTGAGCAGAGAACAATTATTCGGTACAGTGTTAGCTTTAAACAAATGGTTGTTAAAGATATCGAG
>JACDBU010000082.1 GCA_013694745.1 Chitinophagaceae bacterium | reverse complement strand
ATTGCATTAATATAGAATTCTGCTGCTACCCTGGCTGTTTGTTTGTTTTTTGCAAAAGTGAACATCCCAATTCCGGGATAAAGAATAACAACAGGATTAGAATCACGCATTGCCGGGCTATTGGAATGCTTGCAGGAAGTATAATATTCTGTATACATTTTTCTGTAAGCCTCAAACGCTGGTTTAAGTTTTTCCCTCACAGAAGATGCATCTTTCAAATCTTCGTTTGCTGATAATGAAAGAACCAAAGGGCTGATCTTGGTGCGAAGGAAATGATCAGGACAACTTGTACCCAAGGGAGCTAATTTATCCAGATCATTAGAATTGATATATTCTAATACCCGTTCATCATCGGTAAAATGACCAATCATACTAATATCAGAAGAACAAAGCCCCCTTAACAATGGAGCCAGCATAACCGCCTGCTGCAATCGTTGTTCCGCAGGTAAAGATTGAATTTTATTTCCACCAAAAACCGGTTTGTTTTTACCCATATTATCCTGCAGGTAGTCGGCGCACCGTTCTATTACTTCTAATGTATTGATGTAACTTTCATAAGCCGTATCGCCCCAGGTAAATAAACCATGAGACCCTAACATGATCCCGCGGATACCCGGATTTTCATCTAAACATTTTTTTAGCTGCAAGCCCAGATCAAACCCTGGTTTTTGCCATTTTACCCAACCAATGGTACCATTAAATAATTCTTTAGTTATACGTTCGCCATCTTTAGCAGCAGCGATTGCTATGGCTGCATCCGGGTGCAAATGATCTATATGTTTAAAAGGAAGAAAACCATGTAATGGAGTATCAATTGATGGAGCTTTTGAATCCAGGTCATAGATGCAATGATTGAATAGCTCCACCATTTCATCTTCATACTCGATACCACGGTATACATTTTTTAAAGATCGTAAGCGATCGACATATAAAGCAGCAAGACCATTTTTTTTCAACGTTCCAAGATCACCACCCGATCCTTTCACCCACATTACTTCTGTTTCCTCAGAAGTCAACGGATCTTTCGCCATGGCTTTACATGATGTATTTCCCCCGCCATAATTGGTTAAACGCAGATCAGCGCCTAATAAATTTGAGCGATAGATCAGTAAAGCCACTTCATCGCCATTCAGCAACGCAGCTTTTTTTTCATCCCACAAATAACTTACATGCTTAAAACCCCCAACCCTGCCAGCTGGCGGGGGAGATTGAAGAACAGGCTTAACTTGACTACTCATATTTGGTTTTTAAAATAGATCTATTTTTTTTTGTTCTGTTACAACTGAAATAAGTAATTGTGCAATTAAACTAAAAGTCACATCAGTTGATAGTAAAATCTTTTTCATCTGCAAATTACTTTTCAATTATCCCCCTTCAGGGGATAGGGGTATTTATTTTATCGAATTGCCATATCCTACCAGTAATACAGAAAGAATAATGGTAATGATCCCGACGATCACTGTTGTTATTGTTTTTTTGCTTACTCCTTTCCATTCTTTTAACACGAGGCCCCACATATTAGCTACCAGGATTATAAAAGCCATATGCAGAATCCATGAACTGGCCCCATTTCCAAGTTTACTTTCTCCCATACCATAGAAAAAAAATTGCAGGAACCAGGTAGTACCTGCCAATGCTGCAAAAAAATAATTGGATCTTAAAGGAGCTTTTTTGTTGCTATAATCACCGAAAGTTTTATTCCGGGCATTCAGGATCATGCACCAGATAAAATTGGTAGTAAGCCCTCCCCATAATAGCACGACATAGATCACATTGTTGCGGAATAAAAACTCACCTTCACCCGGATGGGCTGCTGTCCATACTTCATTCGCCACCATGGCCATAGGTTTACCAGATTCAAGACCAAAATTGAAGCAGGCGCTTAATACACCTGACACTATAGAAACAAAAATGCCCAAACCAAATTTGTATTCAGTTTTCATTTTCAATCCGTGTGGATCTGTCATTGACCCAGCACTTAATTGTCTTTCTTTCATCATACCTGCTTTTCCGCAAAAAATGATACCAATAATACATACAATTAAACCTGCTAAAACAATTAATCCCCAGTTGGAACCAATCAGTATGCTGAATGTGTCTTTACCTTCTTTAGGAAATACATCATAATAAACTGATGGTATTAGCGAGCCAAACACCATGCACAAACCCAGGATGATACTGCTGCCAAGTGAAACACCAAGATAACGAACACCCAAGCCATACGTTAACCCACCAATGCCCCAAAGCAAACCAAATAAATAAGTGATCCCGAGTGTGCTGGTATCAGTTTGTTTAATAATATCAATAAAGCCCGGAATGGTTAGGTATGCCGCAAGAGGAGGAACAATAAGCCAGGAAAATAGTCCTCCTATGATCCAATAACTTTCCCAGGACCAGCCCTTAACCTTTTTAAAAGGAATATAAAAACTACCGGAGGCAAAACCACCGATAAAATGAAAGATGACACCTAATATTATTTGCATAAATAATTAGCCTAATTAAAAGGGAAATATAGATTTATATAAAAATACTTAGCAGTTTTAATA
>JACDBU010000076.1 GCA_013694745.1 Chitinophagaceae bacterium | reverse complement strand
CTTCAGGGGTGTCGTCTACTATAAGATCCACGCCGGTAGCGGCTTCTATAGCACGAATGTTGCGGCCTTCCCGGCCAATAATGGAGCCTTTTATTTCATCACTTTCAAGGTTGAAAACAGTAATGGCGTTTTCAATTGCCTGTTCTGCTGCCGTACGTTGTATTGTTTGAATAATAAGTTTTCTTGCTTCTTTATTTGCACGCAATTTGGCATCATCTATAATTTCCTGCTGTATTATCAATGCCTGTGAATGTGCTTCCTGTTTTAGACTTTCAATAAGTTGTGATTTTGCTTCTTCTGCCGAGAGACCAGCTACTTTCTCCAGGCGACGGATGTTTTCTTCCTGGTGTTTTTCGAGTTCTGACCGCTTGATATTTACCACTTCAACCTGGCGGCTAAGCGTTTCTTTAAGCGTTTCATTTTCTTTTACAAGCCTGTCGATATTCTGTTCTTTTTGTATTGCCCCCTGTTCCCTTTGTTTAGTGCGGTTTTCAGTGTCACTTAGTTTCTGATTGCGCTGGAAGATCTCTTTATCATGTTCTGCCTTTTGCTGAACAAATTTTTCTCTCGCTTCTAACAGCTTTTCTTTTTTAAGTGATTCTGCCTGTATCTGGCTATCGGAAATAATTTTTTGAGCTTGTAACTCTGCTTCATCAAGCCTTTTTTTGGTGTTTTTAGCAAAAATTAATTTGCCAAGAACAAGGCCGATCACTAAGGCGATGGCCCCAATTATTATGGGAAGTATTTGTGTCATTGAGAGTTGTAGTTTTAAAACGGTTCATAATCTTTAATCTGATTTGCACTAATGCCTAATGAGATCGTGACTAACGAAGATAATAAAAAGCGTGGAAATTATTGGACAGATAAGGAGTTACAATACTTTATCTATCTGGATTTCGAATTTTTTAAGGGTTTCTATAAGTTCTTTTTCCATTTGTCCATTCCCCTCTGCCGGTGGATTTTGTGTAGCGAACCAAATTAAAACCATGGCTATGTAATCCTGCATATCTTTTCCGGAAAACTGTGTTTTAAATTCAGTGATCTTGTCATTGATGGTTTTTAAGGTCTTACGGATCACCTCCTCATCTTTGGGCAGGCTTTTAATGCGATAGGATCTATCGCCGATCAAAATATTTAAGGGGATAAGCTGGTCGGACATACAATTTTAATTATTCGCTTAGCATGTTAATGCATTTATCTATTTCCTTAAGATGCTGACTTATCGTTTTTTCAAATTCCTTTTGATCGTTTTCTGTCATCTTCCCGGCTGAGGCCTGTAGGATGCTTACCTTTTGCTGAAGCGCATCTATTTTTAATTTAAATCCCTTTTCATTTTCCAAATGCTGTAAAGATTGTGATCTCAAACTATCGTTTTCTTTTTGAAGAACGGTTGTTTTTTTTATCAGCAACTGAAGCTTACTCTGGATATTTTTTATATTTTCTTCAAGTTCATTCATTATTACCTTTTCTTATTTGCGCCTGCAGATCTTTTTCAAAAGTTACAATTAATTTATTCATCATCACATCAATTTCTTTATCAGTTAACGTTTTTTCATTGTCGGAAAAGAAAAATGTTATGGCGAAAGATTTTTTATCCATGCCTACTTTTTCACTTTCAAAAACATCAAAAAGCCGGTAGTTGATGAGCCTGCCAATAGCTGCACTTCTTATACTTTTTTTCACACTTTCAAAATCAATGCCTTTGTTCACTACAACCGAAAGGTCTCTTTCAACAACAGGAAATTTTGGTATTCCTTTATAAATAATATTCAGCGCTTTTGCTGCGTTGGATAATTCTTCCCAATAAATATCTGCAAATATTACAGGCTGCCTGATGGAAAACTGTTCGAGTTTATTTTTTTCAACGATGGAGAGAGACGCGATAAGGATACCATTTGCATGGGCGCTTAGTGTTTGGGGTTCGTCAATTGCCGGTGAATAAATCACATCGGTTATTCCTGCCAGAGCAAAAATTTTATCACAAATGCCTTTTGCAAAATAGATATCCGTGCTTTGTTCTTTCTTATTCCATACGCGCGGATATTTATTCCCCGTGATGTACATACACATGTGTTCCACTTCTTTGTAATTGGATGCGGATTCCGTTGAATACGTTTTGCCAAATTCAAATAAAAGAAGATCATTATTTTTCCGGTTGATATTGTATACTATGCATTCAAGGCCTGTTTCCAATAGCGATGGCCGCATGATATCAAGATCGGCACTTAAATTATTTAAAATTTTTACGGTGGTATTTTGTCCATCACCATAGTACTTACTGTTGGTGATCGAATTGGTGAATATTTCTGAAAACCCTGTGGCAGAAAGGTGTTCACTCAATTTTTCTTTCAACGCATTTTGCAATGCAAGTGTTTCAAGCGACGGAGAAAAAGTAACTGCAGATGGAATTTCAATATTGTCGAGCCCATCAATACGCATTATTTCTTCGATGATATCTGCAGGCAGCAGCACATCCATTTTACTAAGCGGAACTGCAACACGAATATCATCCTGGCCTTCTTTTAAAATTTCGAAACCCAGGCTTACCAGGATATTTTTTATTGTATCTGCATGATAATTTTTACCACTTATCTTTTTTAAATAATGATTTTTTAAGGTGACCTCTGTTTTTTGTTTTGGTGCAGGATACACGTCAATTATTTCAGAAGATATTTTTCCACCGGCTATTTCTTTTATCAATGCTGCAGCTCTTTTAAGCGCATTAACAGTATTGCTTATATCAACCCCTTTTTCAAAACGATTTGATGCATCTGTTTTCAAATTATGACGTAGCGCGGTTTTTTTTGTGGTAACCGGGTCAAACCATGCGCTCTCTAAAAAAATATTTTTTGTGGTATTTTTTACACCTGAATTCAATCCGCCAAACACACCTCCAAAACACAAAGGATTTTGGTTACCATCACAGATTATCAGATCCTCTGCGTCAAGTTTTCTTTCTTTTTCATCAAGGGTTATAAACTTTGTATTTGCAGGCAGATTTTTTACAATTATTTTATTCCCCTGGATTGCATCATAATCAAATGCGTGGAGTGGCTGGCCGGTTTCGTGCAAAACAAAATTGGTAATATCCACAACATTATTTACAGGACGAATGTCTATGGCCCTTAATTTATTTTGCATCCATTCGGGGCTTGCTTTTATATCAACCCCCGAAATACAAACGCCTGAATAACGTGCGCATGCGATAGCGTTTTCAACCACCACCTCAACCGGCAATGACTGATCATCTTTTCTTAGAGTGTTATTCAGTGGCGATTTTACGCTAATGCTGGTTTTGCTTTTATGAGATAACCAGGCACATACATCTTTAGCAACCCCAAGATGGCTCATTGCATCCATACGGTTAGGGGTAAGGCCTATTTCAAAGATCCAGTCGGTGTAAGGCAAATAATATGCTGATAAGAGTGTGCCGGTTTCAACTTCGTTGGGCAAAACCATTATCCCCGCATGGCTTTCTCCGATCCCTATTTCATCTTCGGCACATATCATTCCCTCGCTTTCAATTCCGCGGATCTTCATTTTTTTTAAAGTAAGCGGTTCTCCCCGGAAAGGGAATATGGTAACGCCAACCGGTGCCACTACTACCTTTTGTGCTGTTTCTACGTTTTGCGCACCACAAACAATTGTGAGAGTATCACCAGTGCCGGTATCAACTTTTGTGATCTTTAAATTATCGGCTTCGGGGTGTTTGATACATTCAACTATTTCACCAATGATCAAGCCGTTCAATCCGCCACGTATCGGCTCATATTTCTCCAGTTTTTCAACTTCCAATCCTACAGATGTAAGAATATTACTCACAGTTTCCGGTTCAGGTTTGTCTGATGGAAGGTAATCTATAAGCCAGTTGTAACTAATTTTCATGGAAAGTTTTGATCAAAAAGTATTTGCTCAAAAATAAGGAAAGAAAGAATAAAGGCTGATTTTTGTGGGGCATGGGCGTTTTAAAACCAGTTTTTTGTGCGTTAAATACCGAAGCCATATAAGATATAACCCTTATAAATCTTCAAAAAAATTGAATTTCTTTGTCAACACACAATTGTTGATATCGTTTAAAATCATAAGCAGATTTATTTTAAATTGTGCATAAACTGCATAAACAGTGTTGAAATGTAAAATAATTTTGTGGAAGCAATGTGAATTATGAAGGTATAAATATAAACCCTTAACAATTTCTTTATATAGGTTTTTGTCCGTTAACTTAGCCGCTTTATAGAATTTGTAACACAACTAACCCGACTGCAATTATTATAAAATGGATCTTACTAATCTAAATAAAGACCGGAAAAACCGTAGAAAAAGCGGCTCACTTGAATTGGGACCAATGATGTATGGGAAGGTTCCGCCGCAGGCAAAAGATCTTGAAGAAGCTGTATTAGGGGCTATAATGCTTGAGAAAAGTGCTTTCGATACAGTTGCGGAAATATTGCAACCAGATTGCTTTTATGTAGAAGCCAACCAGCGCATCTTTAGAAGTATGCAGGGATTGCAACAGAAAAATTCCCCTATCGATCTTCTCACGGTTGTGGAAGAATTGAAATTCCGTGAAGAACTTGACCTGGTTGGAGGCCCTTATTATGTTACCCGGCTTACCAACGCCGTGGTGTCTTCAGCAAATATAGAAGCGCATTCCAGGATCATTTTACAAAAATTCATACAACGCGAATTGATCCGTATAAGTGGGGAAACCATTGGTGATGCTTATGAAGACAGTACTGATGTATTTGAATTACTGGATTCTGCGGAAGAAAAATTATTTGAGATAACCAATAAGCATCTTCGTAAAGATTATGCAAGTATTGATACCGTTTTGGTTAAAACCATACAAAGGATCGAAGATCTTCGTACCCGTCAGGATGAAATAAGTGGCGTTCCCAGTGGTTTTCCAATACTAGACAGGATAACTTATGGCTGGCAGCCTACAGATCTTATTGTATTGGCTGCAAGACCGTCGGTAGGTAAAACTGCTTTTGCTTTAAACCTCGCCCGTAACGCGGCTTTGCATCCTACCAAACCAACTTCTGTCGGCTTCTTTTCTTTAGAGATGAGTGCCGGTCAGCTGGTTCAAAGGATATTGAGTGCGGAAAGTGAAATCTGGCTTGAAAAGATTGCCCGGGGCAGGCTGGAAGAGCATGAAATGAAGCAACTCTATAAAAAAGGAATTGAAAGACTTGCCTCAGCGCCTATCCATATAGATGATACGGCTGCGCTAAATATTTTTGAGCTTAGGGCCAAATGCCGCCGTTTAAAAAACAAACATAATGTTGGACTTATAATTATTGATTATTTGCAATTGATGAGTGGCACAGGTGAAAACAGGAATAGCAACCGGGAACAGGAAATCAGTCGTATATCAAGAGATCTCAAAGGACTTGCCAAGGAACTTGAAGTGCCCATTATTGCACTAAGCCAGTTGAGCAGGGAGGTAGAAAAAAGAGGCGCAAAAGATGGCCAGAAGATACCACAGCTAAGTGACTTGAGAGAATCCGGCGCCATTGAGCAGGATGCAGATATGGTAATGTTTTTATACCGGCCGGAATATTATGATATCACTTCCAATGAACTGGGGGAAAGCAATAAAGGTGAAACCCATGTTCGTATCGCCAAGCATCGGAATGGCCAGCTGGATACCATAAAATTAAAAGCCTTACTGCATATTCAAAAGTTCGTGGAAGAAGACGGCGCTGATTATAACAATCCTATGCCTGCTGGCGGAAGCTGGAAGCCCATTAAGGATGTTGAAGGCGATGGCGCCAAGCTCTACATTCAAAAAGGAAGTAAAATGAATGATGGAGAATTTGATGATGAAACACCTTTTTGATCTTATAAAAATTTAAAAAAAACTTTCGCCGCAAAGTAAAGAGAAACAGTGGTGTTGTCTCATTACCTAATTATAACCAACTTCTTTCCCTCCGGTAAAATTGCATCTTATCTTTAAGTATGGCAATCCCGTTTTTTTTTGAAGAGAATCTGAATGATCAGAATTCATTTACGCTAACTGAAGAAACATCGAGGCATATAATACAAGTATTGCGGATGCATGCCGGTGAGCAGGTGCGTATAACTAACGGTAAAGGGCAAACGCTATTGGCTGAACTGGTATCAGAAAATAAAAAAGCGGTGGAAGGAAGGAGGCTTTCAACATCCAACATTGCAAATCCAGACTCCAGCATAATCATTGCCATCTCTCTTATAAAAAATACAACCCGCTTTGAATGGTTCCTTGAAAAGGCCACCGAGATAGGCATTTCACAGATCATTCCCATGATCTGTGCAAGAACCGAAAAACAAAATTATCGTTACGACCGGATGAAGAATATATTGGTCAGCGCCATGTTGCAAAGCCGGCAGGCATGGTTGCCGGTGCTGCAGGAGCCAACAAAATTCGAAGACGTTATCGCGGGGAATTACCAGCAAAAATTTATCGCCCACTGCATTGACCAAAATAAACAGGCGTTTAACCATAAAACACTATCTCAATCCGCTGATAAAATAATACTAATTGGGCCGGAAGGGGATTTTACAAATACAGAAATTGAATCTGCAATAAGAAATAATTTTATACCGGTATCATTATCTGAAACAATCCTGAGAACAGAGACTGCCGGGGTTGTAGCATGTGTTCTTCTAAATCAGCAGGACGAAAAGTGAATTGTTTTATGTTCTAATTAGCCATGTCATCTGTATTATCAGGTTTCTCTTTGTAATATGCTTCATGCAATGCCACGGTCTTGCCCTGTTTTTTTCGCATCCGTAAATTCAATACTTCCACACCAAACGAAAATGCCATGGCAAAATAAATATATCCATGGGGGATACTTATCTGTTCAATATGTATGCCTTCAATAACGAGTAAAACGCCGATCAAAATTAAAAATGAAAGTGCCAGCATTTTAAATGTGGGATGCTTATGAATGAAGGAAGATATACGCGGTGCAAAGATGAACATGAATGCCATCGAGATCAAAACTGCAATTATTCGTATTATGAAGAACTGGTTTTTTACCATGCCAATAGCAGTGATAATTCCATCGAAACTAAAAATGATATCAATTAAAATAATTTGTCCAACGATGGATTTAAAACTGTTGCCCTTCTTATTTTTTGCAACTGTATCGGGGTCGTCCCCTTCCAGTTTATTATGAATTTCAAGTGTTGTATTGATCATTAAAAATAATCCGCCCCCGAGGGTTATTATATCTTTCAGGCTTACGGGATGTTCGAAAATGGTAAACAATTTGCCTGTATTATCAATCAATTTTGCAAGGAAGAACAACAATACGATCCTGAAGATTATCCCCACCACCATCCAGATGAGTGAAGCCTTTTTTTTATCCGCTTCACTCTTTATTCTTCCCAGGATTATCGAAACAAATATTACATTGTCGATGCCCAGTAAAATTTCCATGAAAGTAAGTGCTACCAGGCTGGTAGCGGCTTCTATAGATAATAGTTGATCCATGTTAATTAATTATAACGAAGATATAACCGGCTAGTGATTATTAATTAATGTGCGGCATATTTTCTTAATGATGGCAGGCCCTTCATAAATAAACCCGGTCCAGACCTGTAAAAGAGTACAACCGGAATTTATTTTTTCTATAGCATCATCGCCAGTAAAAATTCCACCGCTGCCAATAATTATTAATCCATTGTTTAGTCCGTGAATGAATTTTACCAGGTCATTAGATTTATTAATTAAAGGTTTTCCACTCAATCCGCCATCACCGGTTTTTTGTAGTTCGTTGTTTGGCGTTTGTAAATTTTCCCTGCTAATGGTTGTATTGCTAACAACCAGACCTTCTAAATTTATCTCTGTACAAAGTTCAATTATATCTTTGATGGCTTCTCTTTCCAGGTCTGGCGAGATTTTCAATAAAATCGGTTTGCATCCATCTTTATATTCCTCATTTATATTTTGCAGGTTCAGTAATATTTTCTTTAATGAATCTTTTTGTTGCAATTCCCGCAAGCCCGGTGTATTGGGCGAGCTTACATTTACCACAAAATAATCAACGTGATCAAACAAACCGCGGAAGCAGGTTTCGTAGTCTTTCCATGCCTCATCATTTGGGGTAGATTTATTTTTTCCAATGTTGCCACCAATAATTAATTTCCTGCTTGCTACTCGCTTACTACTACTTGCTATTTGCTTCTCACTACTCGCTACTCGCTTCTCACCACTCGCTGTTTCCCTCCATTCCCTCAACCTTTTCGCCACTAAAACAACTCCATCATTATTAAATCCCATCCGGTTAATCAGCGCTTTATCTTTTGGCAAACGGAATAAACGGGGTTTGTTATTCCCGTTTTGTGGCAAAGGTGTTACGGTGCCTATTTCGATAAAGCCAAAACCAAGTGCCTCAAGCTCTGAAAGATATTTTGCGTTTTTATCGAATCCCGCGCCAAGGCCAACCGGGTTTTTAAAGGTTAGTCCGAAAACTTTTTTTTCCAATTGTATAATGTCTGCTGCATATTGCTTACTGAGCCAGTTATTTGCAAAAGGGATTTTGCAGAAAAATCTCATAAAGTTCATTGAAAAATAGTGAACCTGTTCGGGATCAAATAAAAATAAAATATTGCGAAGGAGTTTATACATGAAGTGTTGCGAAGATAAATGACTTTGCCATTTTGAAATTTTTGGCTGGATTAATAATTAACTTTGCTTATTAATTTTATTCTTATTTAATATTTACAAATGCAGGATGCATATATAATTGCGGGTTTCAGAACAGCTGTTACCAAATCAAAAAAAGGTGGCTTTCGTTTTTACCGGCCGGATGACCTGGCAGTGGATGTTATAAAAGGCTTGATGACAACCGTTCCGCAGCTTGATCCAAAACGCGTTGATGATCTTATCGTTGGCAATGCAGTACCCGAAGCAGAGCAGGGTTTGCAGGTTGGTAGAATGATAAGTGTAAGGGCATTGGGTATTGAAGTTCCGGGTATGACGGTAAACCGGTATTGTGCCAGCGGACTTGAAACCATTGCAATTGCAACAGCAAAAATAAGGAGCGGCCAGGCAAAATGCATTGTAGCTGGTGGTACAGAAAGTATGACGATGGTGCCTACAGCGGGATGGAAAACAGTTCCTGCATTTTCAGTAACGTCTGATACGCCAGACTATTATTTAGGCATGGGATTAACTGCTGAAGCAGTTGCCAAAGAGTATAATATTAGCCGGGAAGCGCAGGATGAATTTAGTTTTAACTCTCATACAAAAGCAAAGGCAGCAATCGATAACGGGTTTTTCAAAAACGGAATTCTGCCAATGAATGTTGAAGAAGTATATGTTGATGAGAAAGGTAAAAAACAAAAACGAAATTTTATTGTGGATACAGATGAAGGGGTAAGAGCCGATACTACTATCAGTGCCTTGGCAAAATTAAAACCTGCATTTGCAGCAGGAGGAAGTGTAACAGCAGGCAACTCTTCCCAAACCAGTGATGGAGCTGCTTTCGTGATAGTAATGGGCGAAAAAATGATGAATGAACTTGGATTGAAACCAATTGCCCGCCTGGTTTCCTGTGCTAGTGCAGGCGTACATCCGCGCATCATGGGTATTGGTCCTGTTGAGGCAGTGCCACGAGCATTGAAGCAGGCTGGCATGAACCTTTCACAAATAGAACTGGTAGAACTGAATGAGGCTTTTGCATCACAAGCTTTAGCGGTTATAGAAAAATTAGCATTAGATCCATCCATCGTAAATATTAATGGTGGTGCGATAGCATTGGGACATCCGCTGGGCTGCACCGGCACAAAACTTACCGTACAAATCACCAATGATCTTAAAAGACTCAATAAAAAATATGGTATCGTTACCGCTTGTGTTGGCGGTGGCCAGGGGATTGCAGGGATTATTGAAAATATAAATTAAGCTTTTTTTTGCTTGTGAATGCAGGTATAACTTTACAGCAGGGTTAATAAAATATTAATGAATGATAAAGCTTTCTTTACCAAACGGCTGTTACAATGGAATACGCACAACAATAAAAGATGGATGCCCTGGAAAGGTGAGAAAGATCCTTACAAAATTTGGATAAGTGAAATAATTCTGCAACAAACGAGGGTTATCCAGGGACTTGAATATTACAACCGGTTCATATTAAAATTCCCAAATGTTCACAGCCTTGCAAAAGCCAAAGAGAATGATGTGTTTAAAGTTTGGGAAGGATTAGGGTATTACAGCCGCTGTAAAAATATTATCACCAGTTCAAAATTTATTGCCAACGAACTGCAGGGCAA
Source organism: Chitinophagaceae bacterium (assembly GCA_013694745.1). Taxonomy (GTDB): domain Bacteria; phylum Bacteroidota; class Bacteroidia; order Chitinophagales; family Chitinophagaceae; genus Ginsengibacter. The sequence continues at coordinate 5,197 of JACDBU010000076.1, read as the reverse complement.
TTTTCCGGACAAATATGAAGACCTCCTGCAACTCAGAGGTGTAGGGGTTTACACAGCATCTGCCATAGCATCTTTTGCATATAATTTACCCCATGCTGTTGTTGATGGAAATGTATTCCGCGTACTATCGAGGTATTTTGGAAATAAAATTCCGGTCGACTCTAAAGAAGGAAAAGTAATTTATAACCAGCTTGCCGGCGAATTATTAGATACATCAAACCCCGCTTTATATAACCAGGCCATAATGGATTTTGGCGCCGAGGTTTGTAAGCCCGCAGTTCCGCTTTGCACCATTTGTCCGCTTAAAACTAAATGCATTGCCTGGTTAAATGATCTCCAGGACGTATTGCCGGTAAAGGAAAAGCGTATCAAAAAAACGCACCGGTATTTTTATTATTTACAAATAAAATATAAAAACAAAGTTTATGTAAGAAAGAGAATTGCGAAAGATATCTGGCAAAATTTATTTGAATTTTTTTTGATAGAAACATCAAGGCAACTTAGTGTGTCAGCATTATTAAAAACGGGGGCTTTAAAAAAAATCCTGCCGGCAAACTTCCAGATAGAAAAAACCTCCCCATACTGCAAACAACAGCTCACCCATCAAACCATAACAGGACAGGTTATCACGGTTAGTATAAAAGACAAACTGGTTATTCCAGGGTATCATATTATATCAGAAAGAGAGATGGCTGGCCTTGCTTTCCCTCAATTTATAACCGCCTGTTTGAAAGATTAAAATGTATCTTTAAATTTGTTCTAAATCAGCATGAAGTAGTACACTTCAAATTTAATTTTATGAGAGGCGTTAACAGGGTGATGTTGATCGGCAATTTGGGCAAGGATCCGGATATACAATTTTTGGAAGGCAATATTGCTGTTGCAAAATTTCCGCTGGCTACCACCGAAACTTATAAGGACAAAACGGGAAAACTGATCTCTCAAACCGAATGGCATACAGTTGTTCTGTGGAGAGGCCTTGCGGAACTGGCCCAGAAATATCTCCATAAAAGCAGCCTGGTTTATATTGAAGGCCGTTTGAAAACACGGAGCTGGGAGGATAAAGATCATAATAAAAAATTTGCAACTGAAGTAGTTGGCGATAATCTCATCATGTTGGATAAACGAGCTGACAGCAGTCAGCACGTTTCAGGCAATGACGAAACAACAGTCAATATTGATATTCCGCCAATGGAAGAGGGATCAGAAAGATTACCTTTTTAATGGGGCGCTTGCTTCATTTTTTTTAATTTAAATATTTTTGTTTTGGACTATCATTCGGTTACCGGGCTCTTTAAAAATTTTTCTTCATTTTACCTTGTTATTACAGCAGGAGAATCAACCGTTCTCATTTTTACGATCATCTTTTTATTGTTAATTTCTTTTTTGGTGGCTGGTTCTGAAGTGGCTTTTTTTTCCTTAACCTATAAGGATATTAATATGCTCAAAACAAAGCGCCAGCCTTCGTATAAGCGGATCGTAACCTTACTAGAATCGCCCAAAACATTACTGGCATCAATGCTCATCACCAATAGTTTTGTGAACATTGGTATCATTCTTATCTCGAATCTTTTAATGGATAGCTGGATACACAACCTTCCTTTGCATTTTATTGTACAGTTCATAATAAAAGTGGTTGTGGTTACTTCACTGCTGGTTATGTTTGGCGAAGTGCTTCCCAAAGTTTGGGCAACACATCATAAAATATGGTTTGCCGCAACTGCTTCACTGGTAATCGAAATATTCACCAGCCTGTTTTTTCGTATCAGCAACAGGATGGTTAAATTAAGTGATGGGATCGAAAACAAATTTCACCCTTCCGGCTCCAGTGCAATGGATAACACCCAGCTTGATTATGCCATAGACCTCTTGCCAGATCATGAAGCATCGACTGAAGAAAAACAAATTTTAAAAGGCATAAGAAAATTTGGAAACACTACCGTGAAGCAAATTATGCTTACCCGTCTGGATGTTAGTGGCATTGAATATTCTGTTGCATTTGCCGGGGTAATTAAGATCGTAGAAGAAATGCACTATTCCCGGCTGCCGGTGTATAAAAATAACCTGGACGAAATAGTAGGGATACTGCATACTAAAGACCTTTTATCACATTTAAATGAGCCGGAAAATTATGACTGGCATTCGTTGATGCGAAGCGTGTATTATGTTCATGAGCAAAAATTAATTGAAGATCTTTTACAGGATTTCAGAACAAAGCATATTCATTTTGCAGTAGTAGTGGATGAGTTTGGGGGCACCTCGGGCATTGTTACCCTGGAGGACATTATGGAAGAAATTATCGGCGATATCAATGATGAGTTTGATGATGATACAAGCATAAATAAAAAGATAGACGATTACACTTATATTTTTGAAGGCAAAACAATGATAAACGATGTTTGTAAAGCGCTGAATATTCCTTTAGAAACATTTGATAAATACCGGGGCGACAGTGATTCACTTGCCGGGTTGGTGCTGGAAATAGCGGGTGAATTTCCGGAAGTAAATGAACAAATACTTTGCGAACAATTTGCATTCACACCACTGGAAATTAATAAAAACCGTATCGAGAAAGTGAAGGTGGTGCTTAAGGCGAATTGAGAGAGTAGCGAGTGGCAAGTAGTAAGTGAATAGCAATAGGCAATAGGCAATAGGAAAGTAACAAGCAAATAAATCAATAAGCAATTGGCAAAAAAGAGATCAATAATTATCGTTCGTAAAAAATATAAATTGTTAGTTGCCTGTTGCCAATTGTCTATTGCATATTGCCGGTTGCCCATTGCCCATTGCCGATTGCGCATTGCTCATTGCAGATTGCCCGTTGCCTATTGCATATTAATTCTGGCCTGTTTAATCTTCACAACTTCCTGCAACTCTCCCTACACTTCAAAAAGAAATGGATATTATAAAATAAATTTCCCTGAAAGAAAATATGTAAAGTTTGAAAATGAGAAATTTCCCTATTCTTTTGAATATCCCGTTTATGCAACGATTGAAAAAGCTGCCGATTATTTTGACAGCTCACATGATAATCCCTATTCAATAAATATTGATTTCCCGACTTTTCACGGCAAAATATATATCAGCTATAAAACCGTTGGCGGCAAATCAGATTACAAGATCAAAGGGGCAAATGGGTATAAAGATTCGGCTGGCATAAATACATTTGATAACATGAAAGCAGATGCATTTAAGCTAACCTATAAAAATGATGTAAAAGCTTATTCAATAGAAGATAGTGTAATGCATACACCAGCCGGGCTCACCGGTATTTTTTTCCGGCTTTCCGGAAGCGTTGCGACGGCGAAACAATTTTTTATGAGTGATACCACCAGGCATTTTTTGCGCGGCGCATTGTATTTTGATGCTACCCCTAATGAAGATTCCCTGAAGCCGGTAAATGATTTCCTGGAAGAGGATATGAAACATCTCATTAATACTTTACAGTGGAAGTAGCGCTTCTTGTTTCTCGTTATGATCACTTCACAACCCGTAACTCAACTCCAACTTACAAACTAAAAACGTACTTATCTTTACAACAATGATCGCCATAAAAAATATTTTGGTTAGCGACCAGGTCATAGACGAGCAATTTGTTTGTGATCTTAATAAATGCAAAGGCGGTTGCTGTGTTGATGGAGATGCCGGCGCACCGCTGGAAAGCAAAGAACTAAAAGAGATAGATGCAGTTTATGATGCCGTGCTTCCTTATCTTAATGAGGAATCAAGAATGGAATTAGAAAAAAGTGGCCGTTATGTTTACGACCAGGAATTTGGCTGGGTAACACCCACCATAAATACAAATATGTGTGCTTATGGAATTGTAGACAAATGGGGGATTGTAAAATGTGGAATAGAGCAGGCATATAATGATGGAAAAATTAGCTGGAAGAAACCTATTAGCTGTCATCTGTTTCCTATCCGCACTAAAAAAAGTCGTGATGGAAAAACAGAGCTTGTAAATTTTGAGCCCCGCGAAGATCTTTGCCGGGCAGCCTGCAAACTCGGAAAAAAATTAAAAGTGCCAACTTACATTTTTTTGAAAGATGCATTGATAAGAAAATTCGGGGAAGAATTTTATGATGCCTTGTGCGCCTCCGCAGAACATCAGCATTCGCAAAAAAATAAAATAGCAGCCAAAAGCATTTGAAAAATTTCTATGAAAAATATTTTTTATTATCTCGCCATATTATTTTTTTTTCTTACAGGCCCGGGCTGTTCTATAAATAAAGCTAAAATTGCAAATGACTTAAAAAAATATTTTGATTCATCACATGTGGATGGATCTTTTTCTATGTTCAATAACGCTACTGGCGCAGTTACGGTTTATAATATGAAGTTGGATACACAAAGATTTTTGCCCGCTTCAACTTTCAAAATTGTGAACTCTCTTATTGGTATAGAAACAGGTAGAATAACAAACACCAAAATGATAATAAAGTGGGACGGTGTAAAAAGATCAAACAACGACTGGAACCAGGATCTTACCATGGAGCAGGCATTTAAAGTTTCTTCTGTTCCCTACTACCAGGAAGTAGCAAGGCGGATAGGAAAAGATACCATGCAGCGCTGGATCGATACACTTCATTACGGGAACATGAATATCAGCGGACCAATAGATTCCTTCTGGCTTAACAATACCTTAAAAATTTCCCCTGATGAACAACTCGGGCTGGTGAAAAAATTATATTTTGACCAGCTTCCTTTTCAAAAAAGAACCCAGCAATTTGTAAGGGATGTAATGTTACAGGAAAATAATACCCTTTACAAACTAAGCTATAAAACAGGTTGGGGATATGATGAACTGCAAAATGCAATTGGCTGGGTTGTTGGATGGATAGAGGAAAACAGGCATGTGTATTTTTTTGTAACCTTTATAAGAACCCCGGATCATAATATTGATATAAGTGCAGCGAGATTAAAAATTACAAAAGGCCTACTTGCCGGGCTGGGTTTTTTAAAAGGGGAGATGTAATAATAAAGTAGTGTTAAACCTGCCGCTGCTTCAGCTTTATGCTGCATTCACCTGAAATGAATAAGTAAATTGCAACATTAACAAAAGAGGCTGATGTATTTTCAAGATGTAGAATATTTATATGTGATGGCAGGCGTTCCTGTTATGATCATTCTATTTTTTTTATTACTCCGCTGGAAACGCAGGGCCGCAAAAAAGATTGGTGATCCGGCACTCGTAAAC
>JACDBU010000075.1 GCA_013694745.1 Chitinophagaceae bacterium | reverse complement strand
GGTTTTTGTTTTTGTAAGTATAATTCTTATCATCAATAAATGCACCTGCATCTATGTCTGCATGGTTAACATTGTATTTACCATATATTCTTGCAGAGAGATTTGTACCCGGTTTAAAGTTGTAGCTGCCTTCGGCAAGGTCCTGCTCAAACCCATCCCGGTCGTAATTGCCTTTCCCCGTTGTATCACTGGCTGATGAAAATCCTTTGCTGGTTATTTTATTGTACGATAAAAAATACGTTTGCCCTTTACCGTTAGTCCCACTTAAGGCAACAGCACCTTTGTATGTATCATAACTGCCGCCAGAAATAATAGCCGTAAGGTCAAAAGGTTTATTACCACTTTTTTTGGTGATGATATTGATAACACCTGCTACGGCATCTGCACCGTATAAAGTTGACTGCGCGCCTTTTAATATTTCTATGCGCTCAATATTATATAATGAAAAATTATTAAGATCGAACTCGCTGCTTATTCCTGATGCATCGTATAAAGGCACTCCATCTAGCAGGATCAGTGTATTGGCCGAGGCTGCACCCTGCAGGTACACTGTTTGATTGGTGCCTAAGTTATTGGCGGATCCATTAATTGTAATTCCGGCTTGCTGGTTCAACAATTCAGGAATTGACTTGCCCAGGTTTTTTTGGATCTGCTCCTGGTTGATCACAGTAAGTACTTTACCCGTTTCTCTTTCTTTGAGCGGGTATTTTGTAGCTGTAATGATAACTTCATTTAATGTTCTAACGGTATCCTGTGCTAAAAGCGATGAGGCGGATACCAGCGTTGCCGTGATGCAGGCAACTGTTTTTGAAATGCGCATTTCTTTTCTTTTTAAAAGTTAAAAAATGCTTTAAAATGATAAGAAGGAAATATAAAATGTAACCACTTTACACTTCATGCCTTTCACCCGAAAGCTTTGAATGTTCTCCAGCCACGGGGCTGGATCATTTGTAAAGGGCAGGTCTTCTGGCTTAAGCTTTCACTTTACCTTCCCGCCGTTTACCGGCAGTGGTGTGAGAGAAGTTGCCTTTTATATCTGCAAAAAAATGCAGCAGATAAAAAGGAGCTTTTACAGCTACGGGGATAGCTCCGGAATTTAACCGGATTCCCTATTATCTGTTTCGCATATACGAAACAGAACCATTTACAAGGCAAAAGTGTTTCAATAAATTTGTATTTCAAAATGTATTTTTGGAAGTGTCTTTATTGGTAATTAATTTTTACAGGATTTGTGTAAGTTCATTTCAATGTAAGAACCATATGTGTAGTTATGCTGACAGGGTGAATAAATTATTTTCAAATTAACACCATTGTAAAGCTGAATATTTTTATCTTCCAATAATGAAAATTACCAAACAGCTTAGCCTCTTTGATTTTACAATGATAGTTGTAAGCCTGGTTATTGGCATGGGCATTTTCCGCACACCGGTAAATGTGGCTAAGAATGTTGATAGTCCATTCATTTTTTTTAGTGTATGGCTGGTGGGTGGACTCATAGCGCTTTGTGGTGCATTAACATATGCCGAGATCGGCAGCAGGCTGCCCGTTACGGGTGGGTATTATAAAATTTTCTCCTATGCTTATCATCCTTCCATTGCTTTCGCGGTCAATTGCCTCATCCTTGTTTCAAATGCTGCTTCCCTGGCTGCCGTAGCACTGGTGGGTGCAGAATACATCACTGGTATTTTTATTCCGGCATCAAAAGATCTGCAATGGCTTACCGATCCGGCCAATGCGCACAAAATACAAACGATACAGATCTGTATTGCCATAAGCGCCATTATAATTTTTTACGGCGTTAATTTACTGGGACTGAAAATGAGTGCCCGCGCGCAGAACGTATTAACGATCATTAAAATTTCAATGATCCTGTTACTCATCGCGCCATTATTTTTTGCTACCAGTGCACCGGTGGTATCGGTTATGCATCATTCACAAGGGTCATTATTTACAGAATACATACGGGCATTTGGAATTGGCCTGGTGGCTGTAAGCTTTACCTATGGCGGCTACCAGCAAACGATCAATTTTGGTGCAGAAGTGAATCAACCCAAAAAAAATATTCCGCGTGGTATTTTTTTAGGGATATTCATAATCATCGCTCTCTACCTTACCATTAATTATGCATATGTAAAAGTGATCGGGTTTGAAGAATTGAAGAACAGCAAAAATATCGCTGCGATCATGGCCTCCAAAATTTTTGGGATCAACGCTGAACGGATTTTATCGGTCTTCCTTTTTTTAAGTGTACTGGCTTATGTAAATGTGCTGTTAATGAGCAATCCCAGGGTGATGGCGGCTATGAGTGATGACAAAATATTACCGGCTTCATTTGGAAAAAGAAATACCAGGACAGAAGTTTTAACCACTTCTCTGTCGGTTTTTGCCGGTTTATGCGCGCTCATCGTTTTTTGGGCAAAGGAATTTGATACGATTTTAAGCTTTACCATTTTCCTGGATTGTTTTGGCATGGTGTTGTCTGCCGCAACCATTTTTATCTTAAGAAAGAAAACAAAACACCTGGATAATACCGGAATATATAAAATGAAATTGTACCCGTTGTTGCCTTTAATTTTTATAGCCGCCTATACTTTTGTTGCGATCAGCATTGCCTTTGATTATAAAAATAATAGTTATGCAGCGCTCACAGGGTTAACTGTTCTCGCCGGTTTTATTGGAATATATTTTACCGTAAATTATTTCCAAAAATCAAAAAATTGATCATGGCTTCCTCTTCCAATAAAAGCATAACCGACATATCGTACATAATAAATGAACTGGGTGAAGAACGGGAAAATTATTTTAGAGCGATAGCACCCCCTATCATGCAGACAAGCAACTTTGCATTTGAAAAAGTGGATGGCATGCGAAAGGCTTTTGAAGATGAATATTCCACTTTTCTTTATAGCCGGGGATTGAACCCAACAGTAAAAATTTTATCCCAAAAGCTGGCTGCCCTGGATGGGGCTGAAGATTGCCTGGTTTTTAACAGCGGCGCAGCCGCAATTTTTGCTGCTGTTTTAGCCAATGTAAAATCGGGGGATAATATTGTTTCTGTAGATAAGCCTTACACCTGGGCACAAAAAATGTTCAATGATATTTTACCCAGGTTCAACATTACAACAACTTATATTGATGGCAGGAATATTGAGAATTTTGAAAGGGCCATATTACCTAACACTACCTTAATTTATCTTGAAAGCCCTAACAGCTGGGACTTTGCTATACAGGATCTCGCCGCAGTGGCAGCGCTGGCAAAATCGGAAGGCATTATTACTATTTGCGATAACAGTTACTGTACACCGTTATACCAGCAACCTATTGAATATGGTATCGACCTTGTTTTGCAAAGCGCAACAAAATATATAGGCGGTCATAGCGACGTTGTTGCCGGTGTGCTTTGCGGAAGCAGCAGCATGATAAAAAAAATATTTGAGAGCGAATACATGAACATCGGAAGCGGCATCCAGCCATTCAATGCCTGGCTACTCATCAGGGGATTAAGGACGTTGCCTGCAAGACTGGATCGTATTACAAAAACAACACAGCAGGTGCTTTCTTATTTAAGATCACATCAAAAAGTGGAATCGGTAATTTTTCCGCATGATGAAAATTTTCCACAATTTGAACTTGCCAAACAGCAAATGAAGGGTGCCTGCGGGTTACTGACTTTTATAATAAGGGCAAATACTGTTTATGACATAGAAAAATTTTGCGAAAACCTGAAGCACATTTTGATGGCTGTAAGCTGGGGCGGCCACGAATCATTGATCATCCCCCGGTGTTCTTCTATTACTGTTGATGAATTTGATTCAGCTAATGCAGAACACCGGATGATAAGATTGTATGTAGGTTTGGAAGATCCCGATTACCTCATTAATGATCTCGGCCAGGCTCTTGAAAACATGAATAATGCATAATTAAATTTTCGCAATTCATTTGTCATCATTCTTTCATAATCTTGCATTGATGGGTTATTTTTGCACATATGTATAAAAAAATCTTAGTTACAATTTTATTACTTTGCTTTTTATCGATTTCTATCCATGCACAGGAAAGATGGACTCTTTTACGGTGTGTACAATATGCTATGGACAGCAATATAAGCGTTCGCCAGAATGAAATTCAGGCTAGGCTTGCGGCCATAACCTATAAGCAAAGTAAATTATCACAATATCCTACTGCTAATTTTACCAATAATGATGGCTATCGTTTTGGTAAATCACAAAATCCATCTACCGGTATTTTAGTAAACCAGAATTTTTTATCTGTCGGTTTGAATTTTCAAAGCAATGTTGAAATTTTTAACTGGTATTCTAAAAGAAATACCATACTTGCTAATCAATGGGAGGAATTAGCAGCGATCGCCGGAACTGACAAACTAAAAAATGATATTGCACTAACTGTTGCCAATGCTTATCTCCAGGTATTGCTTACAAAGGAGCAGGTAAATATTGCAGATATCCAGGTAAAACAATCCGTTTCTCAGTTTGACATTGTAAACAAGCAGGTAAAAGCCGGTGCATTACCCGAATTAAATGCGCTTGAGATAGAGGCTCAGCTTGCATCTGACAGCGCGAATTTGATAACCGCAAAAGGTAATGTTGAACAGGCAAAATACGTATTAAAGGCATATATGAATATTGATGCGGGTGCGCCTTTCGACATCGATTCTCCTTCCGCTGATAAAATTCCATTGGAAGATATCGCGGATCTGCAACCCGAAAGCGTTTATGCCTTAGCGTTAGTTAATCTGCCGCAGCAAAGGATCAGCGATTTTAAATTAAAGGCCGCAGAAAAAGATATACTGGCTGCCCGGGGGGCATTGTATCCAACCATTTCAGCCTATGGCAGTCTGGGTACCAATTATGGTTATTTCCGCTCACCGGTTTATCAACAGGTTTTTTCAGGATACCAGCCAAGCGGATTAGTGATAAGCAATGGTAGTGGCGGATTTACTGATGTGCAGCGTCCCGTATTTACCAATGGCGGTAAATCGGGTTTTATAACTTCAGATGCATTTGGTACACAGTTCAGCAATAATTTTGGACAATCAATAGGCATTAGCATTAGTGTACCAATCTTTAACGGATGGCAGGCAAAAGCTGGTTATGAAAGGGCAAAATTAAACAGGGTAACCCTCGAATTACAGAAAGACCTTGATAATAAAACCATAAAGCAGGATATATACCAGGCCTATAATGCTGCAATAGTGGCGATGGAAAAATTTACTTCTTCGCAAAAATCGGTTGATGCTGCGCAGCGTAGTTTTGATTTCGCGTCTAAAAGATTCAACATAGGTATGCTGGGAACATTGGAACTGATCACTGATCAGAATAATTTATTCAAAGCGAAATTGCAGAACGTATTAAACCAGTTTGATTATGTTTTTAAAATGAAAGTGCTGGAATTTTATAAAGGACAGGGGTTAAAATTGTAGTGCCTGTAAATATTCCCGGAAGGGATTGGAATGGGTTTATCAAAGTCGAAATTTTCAACAGGTATCGGAAACAAGCAACAAACAAGAAACAAGAAACTTACTGCCCTAAACACATAACACGAATTACATGAGCAAGACATTAAAATGGATAATTTTTTCCCTGGTTATAGTGATAATAATATTGGTGTTGATGAAAAAGAACGGAATGATGGGTAAGGATGATGGCACTAAAGTAAGCACGGAAAAAGTAACTTCCAGAACCATTATTGAAACCGTTAACGCAAGTGGAAAGGTATACCCGGTTGTAGAAGTAAAAGTTAGTCCGGATATTTCAGGTGAGATTGTAGACCTCACCGTTGCAGAAGGAGATAGCGTTAGAAAAGGGCAGGTGCTTGCCCGAATTTATGCAGATATTTATGCCACACAAAGAGACCAGGCAGCTGCACAGGTTAGCCAGCAGCAGGCACAGGTGGCCAATGCCTCAGCTTCTATAGGGTCGATGAAAGCCCAGCTTGACCAGGCTAAAAAAACGTACACAATGCAGAAGGAATTATTTGATGAAAAAGTAATTTCTCAAAACGAATTCAATACCGCAGATGCAGCCCTAAGATCTGCACAGGCAAATTATAATGCTGCACAGCAGGGCATCAGGGGAGGACAGGCAGGAGTGCAGGGTGCGCGTGCTGGATTGGAAAAAGCAAATAAAGATATCAGCAGGGCAACTGTTGAATCGCCAATGGATGGAGTGGTTTCATTATTGAATGTAAAAAAGGGTGAGAGGGTAGTGGGCAATTCGATGATGGCAGGAACGGAAATGATGCGGATTGCAGACCTCAATAAAATTGAGGTAAGAGTGGATGTAGGTGAAAATGATATTCCGAAAGTGATATTGGGAGATAGCGCAACCATTGAGATTGATGCATATAATGGAAGAAAATTCAAAGGTATTGTTACACAAATTGCCAGCAGTAACAATGGTGCGGCGGCACAAGCTTCTGTTGGTACCAGCACCGATGTAACCAATTATAAAGTTTATATCCGGGTACTCCCCGAATCATACATGGATCTGCTGGATCCAAAAAACCCGAAAAGTTTTCCTTTCCGGCCCGGGATGAGCGCGAGTGCTGATATACAAACCAAAACTCACGACAACCGACTGGCGGTACCAATAAATGCAGTTACTACCCGGGATAAAAATGATTCAACCGGGAATACCAATGGTTCTACAGCAAATAAAAGTAATACTAATGCCAGCGGAAATGTTATTACAACTTCTAATGTTGACGATATGGAAGAGGTAGTTTTTGTTGTTCAGAATACTGGTACTGTTAAAAAAGTGAAAGTGAGAACGGATATCCAGGATATCAATTACATTGAAATTTTAGGGGGGTTAAAAGAGGGCGATGAAGTAGTAACCGGGCCTTTTGATGTAGTAAGCAAAACATTAAAAGACGGAATGAAAGTAAAAGTGGTCCCTAAATCAGAATTGTTTGATAAGAAGAAATGAGTAGATGAGCCGTTAAATAGTTAAGCCGGTAAAAGGGTAAGATGTTGAGAGGAAAAAAGTGGAGAGGTTAGTCATTCATTAAAATATTTGATTAGCTATTAAAATATTTTCCGGCTTTCCAACATCTATAAATTTGGAAGTGCTGTGATCAAATGCATTGATGGCATTGGTTTTGGCGAGATGTAAATACAGTTCTACAAGTGTGAATTTTCCTTTAAATTTTATCATGGGAAATATGGCCGGGGAAATAACAGAAATACCGCTGAAAGCTTTTTGCGTATACTTATCTGATTCTTTGCAAATCTTTTGTTCATTTGTTTTTTCATTTTTCCAGCCACATAAATTTCCCAGCTCGTCAAATAAAAAGTAACGGTTTGTAATACGATTGGTTACTGCCAGGGTAGCAAGTGAATTCATAGATTTGTGCTGGCGGATCATTAAGCGTATATCCATATCCGTTAGTATGTCCACATTCATTACCACGAAAGAACTTTCACCGGTAAAGAATCCGGAAGCTTTTTTTACTCCGCCGCCCGTTTCTAAAATTTCATCCGACTCATCAGAAACCGTTACCCTGGATCCATAACCATTATTTTTTTGTAAGGCATCTTTAACCTGGTCAGCAAAGTGATGAACATTCACAATAATGTCTTTAATTCCAAACTGGGCCAGGTATTCAATATTCCGCTGCAAAACAGGTTTGCCGTTTACCAGCGCCAATGCTTTAGGATGCGTGTTGGTAAAGGGTTTTAACCTTGTACCTAAACCTGCTGCCAGTATCATTGCTTTCATTAACAGTAAATTAATTATTAATGATCAATTATTGAATTTTTGCTACCCTTTTAATTCTTTTATATGTTGCTCAATATGATTTAGCTCAACTTTTACATGAAATTTATTTCTTACGTGCCTGGCTAATGCATCTGCAGCATACACACTTCGATGGCACCCGCCTGTGCATCCAAAACTTATCATCAAAGAATCAAATCCTCTCCTGATATAATCTTCAACAGAAATATCCACCAGGTTATAAATGCTGTTGAGAAATTCAGGCATTTTGGTTTCCTGTTCTAAAAAATCTTTTACGCTTTTATCCCTGCCATTAATATTTTTATATGCTTCAAACCGGCCGGGATTTAATATACCGCGACAGTCAAATACAAATCCCCCGCCATTTTCAGTTTCATCTATTGGGATACCATTTTTTTTATAGGAAAAACTATTGATCTTAACGGTTAAAGGTGTTGAATCGCTTGCCTGTAAAGGTTCAAAGCGATTAACCACTTCATCTTCAACAACCCGGTTCAGAACTTTTTCAAATTCAGGAAGAACGATACCTGTCTTCTTGTTTTCCAAAAACCATTTCATATTTCGAAGAGCAAGCGGGATACTCGTTAAAAAATGCGCCTTTCTTTCAAATAGTCCCCTGAAACCATACGTGCCCAGTACCTGTAATAAACGAATGAGTACATAGCCATTATACTGACTAATAAACCTGGTTCTGCTTACTGGTTTTTTTAAAATTTCTTCAACACATTGTAAATAATAATCGAGCAAATTGTTTTTCCATTCATCGCTCAACTCTGCTTTGGCCTGCCATAACAGCGAAGCCACATCATATTGCAAAGCACCTTTCATTCCTCCCTGGTAATCTATAAAATATACGTCATCATTTTTGATCATTATATTCCTGCTTTGAAAATCACGGAACATAAAATATTTATATTCAACTTTAGCCAGGTAAGTTCCCAATGCATCAAAATCATCTATTAATTTTTCTTTGTCGTACGCGATCTTAAGTGTGTCGAGAAAATAATATTTAAAATATAGCAGGTCGCTGACTATGGCTTGTTTCCCAAATTCTTTTGAAGTTATACACCAGCGGTAATCCAGGTCTTTATGACCCTGTATCTGCAGCCAGGCAAGGGCTCTAAGGCTTTTTTGAAATAACGAATACACATATTCGGTATGCCCTTCCTTTTCAAGAATAGTGAGCAACGACTCATCGCCAAGATCTTTTTGGATATATAACGTTTGCTCACTGTTTATCTTATATATTTCAGGAACGGGGCAATTTGATTTTTTAAAATGAGTTGAAAAATTGATGAATGTTTCATTCTCCTGGGTATTCTTATTGTAGGTAGCAATAAAAGATTCATCGCTGGTTTTAACCCTGAAGTAAATCCTGTCGCCGCCTGACTGCGGAAGTTTTTCAATAGCATTTACAGAAGCACTTTTAAAAGTAGAAAAGAGCTCTTTTATTTCGCCTGCCACATTGATCATTGTTTACTTTTATGGGGCAGTAAAAATAGATTTTTTGTATCAATAAAGAGATTGAATTATAGAATGATAATATTCTTAAAACAATTTACCCTGCCCGCCGGGTCTCCTGAAAATTGTGGTATCAAGTTCCCAGCGGTCTTCATTCATACCATATAGCTTACCGTATTTTTTATATTGTTGTCTTACCATTTCTGCAATGTTCCCTTCGCCCCGCATTCTTACCCCCCAGCGGCTGTCGTTCACTTTGCCATTATGGCCATTTTCAATGGAATGCCATACCTTATCTGCCCTGTCAGGAAAATTTTTGTAAAGCCAGTCGTGAAATAAAAATTTTATAGCTCCATTCAGCCGGATAAAAGTATAGGCAGTAAATTTTGCACCTGCATCTTTTGCTTCTTTCATTATCCGTTGCATTTCATGTTCATTTAAACCCGGTATCATGGGTCCCATCATTACACCCATGTGAATCCCGGCATTGCTTAAATCTTCAATAACTTTTAATCTTTGCCTGGCAGTTGTTGTTCTTGGTTCCATCACACGCCGTAGGTCTTCGTTGAAAGACGTAATGGAAACCATGGCGGAAACAAGTTTCTTTTTTGCCATCTCCTGCAAAATATCCTTGTCTTTTATGATCCAGGAATTTTTGGTTAGAATTCCAACTGGCTGGTTGAATTCATTACATACTTCGAGCAGGCCTCTTGTTAGCCGGTATTTTTGTTCGGCCGGCTGGTAGCAATCAGTATTGCCGCTTAGCATGATAGGATTTGCTTCCCACTTTGGGTGGCTTAAAAATTTCCGCAACATCTGCGGTGCATTCATTTTTACAATAATCTTTCTTTCAAAATCCAGTCCTGCGCTGTAACCCCAGTATTCATGCACGTTTCGGGCGTAGCAATAGATGCATCCATGTTCACAGCCGGCGTAGGGGTTCATGCTGTACATAAGGCTGAGGTCCGGGCTTTCAACTTTATTCACAATGCTTTTTACTTCCTGTTCTAAATATATTGTTGAAGAATTAGGTTGTTCCCAATCGTCTATTGCTTCTATGTGTTCCTTTGTTTGCTGATTTTTAATAAAGCGATTTTTTGTATTGAATTGCGCACCACGTCCTGCGAGGTACTGATCATCTTCATCTTTTTGCTGTGCAGCAACTTTAAAATGATCTTGTTTTAATTGATTAGGCATGTTATTATTTTTTTTGAGATCGGTATAATAAGAGAAGTGTGTAATGAATAACCGCAGAGAACATGACAGGGGTTATGAGACGATTTATTTAAAACGGTTCTTAGTATTTCTTCTGCCAGGATAAATGCGGCGAGGTTTGCAGGAAAAATATTTCAGAGAATTACCATAAGTGTTTACATAAATAATTCTCCCTGCTTTGTACTTACAGGCAAATTCATAAATTCAAAACGCTGTACGATCTGGTACCCTTTTTCACCAGCTTTTCTTTTTATAAGCAGCATATTGTCTGCAATAAAACGGCCTGTAAAATGCCGGTGGGCATATTCCTGCCACCCTTGTTCATATTGCCATGGCAGCAATTTCCTGGCTATTGGAATATAGGGGTCATCTATAAAATGGGGCTTATTATCTTTATTCAGCTTCATCAAACGCTGTGCATCCTTTAATTCCTTTACGAGGTTTTGCACCTGCTGTTTTGATTCAACATTGATATAGATCGTGTGACTGGGAAAGCTTCCATAATCTTTTAATTCCACTTTAAAAGGAACGTATCCCATCGCAATTGTTTTTAAGCGACTAACAATCTTCTCTTCCATCATTTCCAATTGTGTAAAGGTGGTAAGCGTGATATGCGGCTTTCCATACAGTGCCGATGCAGCCTGGTATTTATCGTGAAATTCTTTTTTTATCTGCGCTATTTTATTGCGTAATTCTTCATGCGGATTTAATATTAACAGGTATTCATTATACCGGTATCCGGGCATGATCGATAAGTTGTTTTTCATATATCTTATTTTTTAAAACGAATTATAAACGGTACTTCTTTGCGGCTGTAATCCAAATACATTAATGGATTTGCAGGTATCCAGGCAATGCTTTCTTTTTTGCAGCATCAATTCATTTACCACAAATGTTTCGTGAAAAGTTTTGTGTGCATATTGTGTTAATGCTTTACCATAAACGGCTTCAGAAAGTTGCTTTGCAATACTTACATGGGGCCGTGCGGTGAACTTCATGGGCGGGCATGAGCAGGAACCAATGTATTCATCCACCACTTTTAATTCTTTTGCAAGCTGCTGAAACGGTCCTGCATTTTGAACCCGCAGATAAATTGTGTGTGGTTGAAAACCGCTGTAATTATTTAAGGTTACGGTAAAACTTTCCTGCATATTACAAATGCGCTGTATCCAGCGGCTGAAAGTTTCTTCCATCGCTTCTCTTGCTAAAAAGCCGGCTATAACTATATATGGTTTAGTACTAACAGCAGTTTTCTCTTTGTATTCTTCAAAAAATAATTGCTTTTCTGCCATCACTTTCCCATATACTCCAGGTGCCGGGCACGCTACAAGGGCATATTCGCAAAACGCATTTTCCGGCAGGTAAATGGCATTTCCCTTTTCCATAAATATATTTTTATGATAAATATTTTAGCATAAATTTACTAAATATTTTAGCATTTTAAAAATCTTTTTATGGAGGAATATTTTTTTGGCGCGGCCTACAAAGGCTCCAAGCAGTTTAGCCAGCTGGACGTTGAACATGCGAACGCCACAGGTTTTGGGGCTGCCGCAGATGATTATGCCGAAAGGGGGATCGATCTGAATGAGCAGCTGATAAAAAATAAGCCGGCCACTTTTTTTTTACGAATGACCGGGGATGCCATGGTGGATGCAGGACTTTTTAACGGCGATGTACTGATCGTTGACAGGTCGCTGAAAGCAATAAGCGGGAAAGTGATCATAGCCGTACTGAACGGCGAAATGCTGGTGCGGCGGTTTGAAAAAACATTTAATAAGATCAGGCTGGTACCGGAAACAAAAAAATTATCGCCCATAGAAGTGGATCTCAACGGTTGTGAATTTGCTATATGGGGTGTGGTAACCTATGTGATTCATGGGGTATGAATTTTACCCAGCCTAAAGGCAGGGTATGGTCATGTGTCTCCGGTAAAATTTAACCCAGCCTAAAGGCAGGGTCTAGTCATGTGTAAGAATATGAAAATGGAAATATTATTTGATGATAGAAATTGCTTGCGAATTACAAAGGGTTATGAATAGCCGGCGACTTTAGTCCCCGGTAAAAATTGTTTGATGATAGAAATTGTTTGCGAATTACAAGAGGTTATGAATAGCCGGCGACTTTAGTCTCCGGTTAAAATAAATTATCGAAATAAATTAAAAATCATTTTATGAGTTACATAAAAATCTGGGTTCATACTATTTGGGCTACAAAAAACAGGGAACCTGTTTTAGTAAAGAAAATAAGGAAACCACTATTTAAACATATCAGGGAAAATGGCCTTAAAAAAAATATCTACATAGATTTTATTAATGGGTATAAAGAGCATGTGCATTGCTTATTCTCATTAAATTCGGAAGAATCCATAGCAAAAAGTATACAGCTCATCAAAGGTGAAAGCTCTTTTTGGATCAATAAAGAAAAAATTTTGCCAGATAAATTTGAATGGCAGGATGAATATTTTGCTGTGTCAGTTTGTGAATCCAAATTAAATATGGTACGGGAATACATCAAGAACCAGGAACAACATCATCAAAATGTATCGTTTCAAGACGAGTATGGAAACTTCATAAAAAAATATGGATTTAATTATAAAGACCCTGGGGCCATAATGGCTACGCCGGCCGTCAGGCGGCAAACTATATAAATTTTTATGAAAGCGATCGTTGATTGTAACAGTTTTTATTGTTCATGCGAAAAGGTTTTTAAGCCTGAGCTAAATAACAAGCCGATTGTTGTGCTGAGCAATAATGATGGCTGTATTATTTCACTCAACGATGATGCAAAAGCTTTGGGTGTAAAGATGACGGGGCCGTATTACCAGGCAAAGCCGGTGATTGAAAAATACAATGTGGCAGTATTTTCATCAAACTACAACCTGTACGGCGATATGAGCCAGCGGGTAATGCAAACGTTAAAAATGCTGACGGGCGAAGAGAATGTTGAAGTATATTCTGTTGATGAATGTTTCATAAACCTTGATCATATACCAGCGGCTGAGCTCTGTAAATTTGCATTGCATTTAAAAAAAACGGTGGAAGAGTGGACGGGCGTGGCAGTTTCCATCGGCGTGGCGCCTACAAAGGTTTTGTGCAAGGTGGCCAACCGTTTATCCAAAAAAAACAAGAAGGAAACAAAAGGCGTTATGGTTTTGCATAACGAACAGGAAATAAAGCATGCTTTGCAAAAAACAGCCGTAACAGATATCTGGGGGGTAGGCACGAGGTATGCATTAAAACTGCAAAGCAATAATATCAATACCGCCTGGGAACTGCGCAATACAAATGAAGAGTGGGGGCGCAAAAACCTGGGCGGCATAGTAGGGGTGCGGCTGATAAAAGAATTATGCGGCGATCCCTGCGGGGAGATCAAAGAACCGCTTAAAGTAAAAAAAATGATCACCACTACCCGCATGTTTGGCAAGCCGGTAACCGAATTAAAATATATAAAAGAGGCAGTGGCAACCTATATTTCACGTGCGGCGGAAAAATTGCGGAGGCAATCCTGCTCGGTAAAGACCGTGCACGTATTTGTGGTTACAAATGATTACGCGGATGTGTACAAATACAACCCGCAAACCCGTGGTTCGCGGGTAATATTGCCGGTGGCCACTTCGGTAACCAATAATATTATCAGGTATGCATTACCGTTAGTTGATAAGTTATTTTGTGAAGGCTCCCGCTATCTTAAGGCCGGCGTAATATTCAGCGTGCTGGAGCCTGATGATTGCATCCAGTCCAACCTCTTTTCTGCTGCCGTTAAAAATACCCGGCACTCCCTCATGGAAACCCTGGATAATATAAATTTCAGTATGCGTGACGACGCGGTAAAATTTGTTTCATCAGGCCTTACACGGAATTGGAAAATGAGGCAGGAACTGCGCTCGGGCAGGTTTACCTCGAGATGGGAAGAGCTAAAAGAAGTGCGGTAAACCTTGTATCCTACCTTCGGGAAAAAATTCCGGATTATGATGTTTATAGTTGCGTTTTGGGTTATTGGACCAACTTTTGTTATCTACAGCTTTATTAGTAGTTTCAAGTCATTTACGTGCTTAACGTATTATAATTTTATATATAACTGCATTTACCCTTAAACTAATACCTGGTAACTATGCGTTTAATA
>JACDBU010000052.1 GCA_013694745.1 Chitinophagaceae bacterium | reverse complement strand
TGCCAGCAGATCATCGGGGCGTACGGTGCTTAATGCGCCACCATACCTTCCAATGGGCGTTCTTATCGCATCTATTATATAAACAGTTTTCATAATCGTTAATTATTTTTTTTGCCACAAAGACGCTAAGGCGCTAAGTTCCACAAAGAAATCATCAATACAACTAAGACACTAAGGCGCTAAGTTTCACAAAGAAATGAACAAAATTGCCAAAGAATTGCTGCAAAGACACTAAGGCGCCAAGATTCATTAAGAAATCATCATAATTGCCAAAGAATTCTTTGTGTTCCTTTTCCTGCTTTGTGTCTTTGTGGCTAACTTCTTCACAAAGAACGCATAATTCTTTCATTTAGATTAACACCGCTTTACTGCTGCACATTAGCAATTCTATGCAGCTTATAGTACCTTTGCGGCATGAATGTGCATGTGAATAAAAATATCAGAACCCTTACCCTCGAAGAATTACAGGCATATTTTGAAACTTTAGGGGAAAAAAAATTCAGGGTTAAGCAGGTGTGGGAATGGCTGTGGCAAAAACATGCCCATAGCTTTGAAGAAATGACAAATCTTAGCAAAGAATTAAGGAAAACTTTATCTGATACCTATAGTTTACCTGCCATAACAATGGATGAGGTTCAATACAGCGGTGATGGCACGGTAAAATCTAAATTTAAAACCTTTGACGGCCATTTTTGCGAAGGGGTTTTGATACCTACCGAAAATAGGCAAACCGCCTGCGTTTCATCACAGATAGGTTGCAGCCTTAGTTGTAAATTTTGCGCAACCGGCTACATGGAAAGAAAACGAAACCTTGACTTCGATGAAATTTATGATGAGGTGGTTTTACTAAATCAAATCGCTGAAAAAACATTTGGAAAAAAAATAAGCAATATCGTTTTTATGGGAATGGGTGAGCCCTTGCTCAATTATAAAAATCTTTTAAAGGCCGTTGAAAGAATCACAGCCAACGACGGGCTTGCCATGAGTGCACGGAGAATTACCGTTTCAACGGCTGGCGTGGCTAAAATGATCCGGCAACTGGGAGATGATAAAGTGAGATTTAATCTTGCACTTTCATTGCATGCTGCCAATGATAAAAAAAGAAATGAAATAATGCCTATCAATGAAAGCAACAACATCCAGGCGCTCATTGAAGCATTGAATTATTTTTATGAAAAAACAAATAATGACATCACGCTTGAATACATTCTCTTTAAAGGAATAAACGATTCGATGAAGGATGCGGATGATCTTATAAAAATATACAAGCAGGTTCCTGTACATCTCGTAAACATAATTGAGTACAATCCAATTGATGCGGCGGATTTTGAAAAGCCTGAAAAAGATGCTACACAAAAATTCATGGATTACCTGGCAAATCACAGGGTTAATGTAAGGCTGCGTATCAGCCGGGGTAAGGACATTGATGCTGCATGCGGTCAGCTGGCTAATAAAAGCAATCCCCCGGTTCTCTCCGAAGGGTAATTTTTTCTTTAACATTTATTTGGACTATTATTTAAAAGGATGCCACTCAAAACAACATCTTATATTCTAAATAATTAAACTAAAAGAAAAACATGAAAAAGATTTTATTTGGCATAATAGCCTTCACTGCAGTGAGTTTAACAGCTTGTGCACAATCCCACAACGGGCAGGATCAAACCCAAACTAATTCTTCAATGAATCGTGACAGGTCGGGTAACCGCCATGGTGGTCATGATGGAATGATGAAAGATCTTAACCTAACTGATGCTCAAAAGCAACAGGCGTCAGCAATCAATGCTGATTTTAAAAGCAAGATGGATGATCTTAACAAACATGATAATATGTCTGTAAAAGATTTCCGCACACAAAAAGAAAATCTTGAAAATAACAAGAAAGCAAGGTTTGAAGCGATCCTTAGTCCTGATCAGAAAAGTAAATTTGCTGAGATCAAAAATAACCGTGGTGGAAGAGATGGTATGATGGCTAACCGTGGTGATGATAAAGATGGTATGCGCGACAGAAATGGAATGGGCAACCATGGCGACAGGGGAAACAGGATGGGTAATGGCAATATTGAGAAAATGCAATCAGACCTTGGATTGAATAATGACCAGGTTTCAAGAATGAAGGCAGATGGTGAAAGCTTTAAAATGAAAGCAGATGCAATAAAAAGCAACACTTCATTAAGTGATGACCAAAAGAAATCTCAATTCATGCAGTTAAGAAAAGAGCGTGAGCAAAGTTTTAAAAGCTACCTTACTCCTGATCAGATAAAAAAGATGGACGAAATGAAAGCCAAAAGATGGAAAGATTCAAAAAATCAAAGAGATATTAAAACGACCTAAATAAATATTCAATTATCCAGGGGCGAACCAAAAAGGTTCGCCCTTTTTTTTCGCAATACTCAGTTGTTTCTACATGGATTTTATTTAAGGATTACCTTTGAAAAACATCCCTGTTGAAAAACAGTAAACATCTTCACATGAGCCAGAAGCAATTCAAAAAATTTATCAACCCAAAAAAAAATAATGCGGCGATAAAAGAAAAATTCAAACAGGAAAAAAAACTGGCCAAAAAGGAAAGAGCAGCAGCTATTGATAAGCGATTCGCTGAAAAAAGAGCGTTGCGTTATGGACCGCAGAGGGAGGAAGAAAATAGGCAAGGGGCAAGGGGTAATAGGCAAGGAGCGAGTGGCGAGAAGCGGGTAGCGAGTAGTGAGAAGCGAGTAGCGAGTGGTGATAAGCGAGTAGCGAGTAGCGAGTGGCGAGTGGCGAGTAGTGATAAGCGAGTGTCGAGTAGCGAGAGGCGAGTAGCGAGTGGTGATAAGCGAGTGGCCGGCGATGAGACAAGAAACGGCAATGAAAAATCTTTTGCCGCGATGCCTTTAAATAAATTCATTGCGCATTGTGGTGTGAGTTCTAGAAGAGATGCTATTCCATTTATAACAGAAGGAAAGATATCTGTAAATGGAGCAATTGTTTTGGAACCTGGTTTTAAAATAACCAATTCAGATGTTGTTATGTATAATGGGAAAAAACTATTTGTAACAAAGAACCAGGTGTACATTCTCTTAAACAAACCAAAAGATTATATCACCACTACCGATGATCCGCAGGGAAGAAAAACAGTTTTACAACTCATTAAAAATGCTACAAATGAAAGGGTATACCCGGTTGGCAGGCTCGACAGAAATACATCGGGCGTTTTAATTTTAACCAATGATGGGGAGCTTACGCAAAAATTAACCCATCCCAGTTACAATGTAAAAAAAGTGTACGAGGTAAAACTTGATAAGCCGGTGACCAAAGCACATTTTGAACAGATAGTTAATGGGATAAATCTTGATGACGGGGAAATTCATGCTGATGCACTGGCCTATGCAGATGCAAAGGATAAATCAATTATTGGCATTGAAATTCATAGCGGGCGCAACCGCATTGTACGCAGGATCTTTGAACATTTTGGTTACGATGTAAAAGGACTCGACAGGGTTATGTATGCAGATCTTACCAAAAAAAATGTTGAACGCGGAAAATGGCGCTACCTGAGTGATAAAGAGATCCGCTTATTAAAATATACATCTCCAAATCGCATCGCTCTAAAAAGAAAAGAAAAAGAAATTCAATCAGATCATGAATAAATCCTCCCCGGATAGTTTAGAACACAACCTGCATTCTAAGGTTGCAGGGGTCATTTTTGAAGATGACAATTTTATCGCAATAAATAAACCCCCCGGTTTATTAACGATACCAGACCGTCATAATGAATTATTGAATTCCCTTTATAAAACTTTACAACAGCAATTTGGAAAAATATTCATTGTTCACCGACTTGATAAAGAAACCAGCGGTATTATTTTATTTGCAAAAGATGAACAAACTCACAAATATCTTTCACAATTATTTGAGCAACGGAATGTAAAAAAATATTACCTGGCACTTATCATAGGTTCATTGCAAAATAAGACAGGCATTATTGATGAGCCCATTGCAGAACATCCTGTACATAAAGGAATGATGGCCGTTAATAAAAAAGGGAAACCTTCTGTTACTGAATATGAAGTGCTGGAAGATTATGGTTTGTATTCCCTGGTTAAATTTCAAATACACACCGGCAGAACGCACCAGATAAGGGTTCACATGAAACACCTGGGGCACCCGCTGGCATGCGATGAAATGTATGGAAATGGGAAACCTGTTTTATTATCCTCCTTCAAAAAAAAATACAAACATAGTAATCACGATGAAGTGGAAAGGCCATTACTCAACAGGCTGGCGCTACACTCGTACGAGTTGATATTTACAGATACACAAAAACATTTGCAGGATCTTAAAGCAGATTTGCCGAAAGATATAAAAGCGATTTTACAACAACTCAGAAAGAACAGGACGGTACAGTAATTTTTACAGCCCGGAAAAATAATCATACCCACGTTCATACCAGTAATCCGGCGGGCGTTCATTGCTGAAGAACATAGTGCCTATTCTTTTGAGATGCTTTATGCCATACTTAACGGGAATGATTAGCCGAAGCGGTGCTCCCTGGTTCATGGGTAAAGGCTTACCATTCATTTCATAGCACAACAAAGTTTGGGGATGCATCACACTGGGCATATCTATCCCTACATAATACCCGGCATCCGGGGTTATTAGTCCCATATATTTCATGGCGGTTTGATCATCGAGGCCATACTTTTTTGCAAAGTCAGAAAATTTTACACCACCCCAATGCGTAACCTGGCTCCATCCTTCAATACATTTAAAATCGAATATTATTTCTGTTTTGGGAAGTTTTTTTATTTCATCTAAAGTTATCAGCAAAGTATCACCGGGTTTCCTTGCAACTTTTAATTTCCAGGATGCCGGATCAAAATCATCGCTCATCCCTTCTGATCCATTTACTCTTACATTTTTAACAGCTGCTGAAACGGGGAATGTTTTGGCGAGGTGATCATTGCTTAAAAAATTGCCGAAAACACTTTCATCAAAATTTAATACATTTCTTACCGGCTTAGGTGTTCCATTATCATCCGGTTGATTGTGAAGCCATCTCCATCCAAAAAAAATAAATACCGAAAACAAGGCAAGTACAGAAAATGAAAATATCGTTCTATTCCTGATGTGTGATTTTGTTACGAGTTTTTCTGTGTTATTTTTCATCAGGATTTGTTTTAACTGTATCAGAACTGGTTTCTGTATGCTCTGTGATGACGGTTTTTGTTTCGGGTATTACTTCAAAACCCGCAACCATCCCCCTGAAGTTATTCCAACCGGCAATGATTACCTGGATAACGTGTACGAGGAAAAATAAAGTAAAGAGAATGGTAAGGATAAAGTGTTCAACTCGTGCCCATTCATATCCGCCAAGCATTGCACATAAAATATGAAACTGCACCGGTTTATAAATTGCAAGCCCGGTTAAAAGTGAACCGATACCCATAATAATAACCCCGGTATAAGCAATACGCTGGGCAGCATTGTATTTTTTTTGTAGCGGTAAAGCGCGGCGAAGATGCATATCGTGTAATATTACCTGCCACGATTCTTTAAAAGAATTTTTATTGGGAACTATAAGCCTCCATTCACCAGAAAAAACCAGGAACAAAATATATAAAAGTCCATTGATGGCAAAGAACCACATAAACATGAAATGCAGGCTCATACCTTCTGCTAACCGGAAAGGAATATGAAATGCTTTGTAAAATGAATCAGGAAAAAATTTCAAAATGGTCTTATCTCCCCACCCCACCCGGTAAACATCATTCGACCAGTAGATCAACACACCGCTCCATACCATTATTGCCAACACGGGAAAATTTATCCAGTGAAACCATCTTATTGCGAGCGGATGTTTCTGAACTATTTTTTTATTGGCCATAAATTAGTTCCCGATAATACAATGTTATAAAAGTAATGCAAATGATATTAGTGGTAAGCATATTAAAAAATTCGCTGAAATACAAGAAGTGGATTTTTCGAATTCTTAATTTTTGACAAAATCTAGTGATGCCGAATTCATACAATAACGCAGCCCGGTAGGTTTAGGCCCATCATCAAAAACATGCCCCAGGTGAGCGCCACAACGGCTGCAACGAACTTCTGTTCTGCCCATTCCAAAACTGTTGTCATTATTCTCTAAAACATTTTGCTTTACCAAAGGCTGGTAAAAACTTGGCCAGCCGGTACCGCTTTCAAATTTTGTACCGGATGAAAATAGCACCTGCCCGCAGCAAACACATTTGTAAATTCCTTTCTCATGATCATCCCAGTATTTACCGGTGAAAGCACTTTCAGTCCCCGCTTTGCGGGTAACATCGAATTGCTCCGCAGTTAATTGTTTTTTCCATTCAGCATCAGTTTTTTGAACAGTGAATTTTTCTTTTTTGGGTTGTGCACAACTTGCACCTGCCAATAACATTGCTATAACAGCCGATAATATTATTTTCATTTTGTAAATTTGAAACTCAGTTATGGGTAAATTTGGTGATATAATTTACGGCTTAACTTTCAGATTGGTTTTAATGGGTCGGTTAATGAAATCAAAATATTTATATGGGAGTATGGAACCAGGTGGCAGAATATCTTTTTTTAAAAAAGAAAGATCCAAAAAGGCCGCATACGAAGTGGCTGGGGTATATGCACGGGATCAACCGGCTTTCACTCTTGTTATTCCTCGTTGCGATGATCATTATTATAATAAAATTGCTGAGGCATTAGTGGGCTAAAAATGCGGTAATTATTTTTGCTGCATTTTCCGAGGCATTTCCTCCTTCACTTAATAAATTTTTAAGATCAGCATAATTTTTTTTTATCTGTTCCAGCCTGTTTATATTAGTCAGTATTTCGTGTAATTCACGTTTCAAATTTTCAGCATTGAATTCATCCTGTATTAGCTCTTTCACTACCTCCCTGTTCATTATCAAGTTTACAAGACTGATAAATTTAATTTTTACAAGGCGTTTCGCTACCTGGTACGAGACCGCACTCCCCTTGTAACATACAACCTGTGGAACGTTGAATAATGCGGTTTCCAGCGTAGCGGTTCCCGAAGTGACAAGTGCCGCCTTTGCCTGGATCAATAATGAATAAGTTTGACCGGATACAGTACCAACGTTTGCGTAATTGTGTAAAATGGTTTCATAAAATTCATCAGCAATAGCGGGAGCTTTTGCAATTACAAAACGGTATGCAGGAAATTCCGTGGTCATTTGCAACATTACAGGAAGTTTTATTTTTATTTCCAT
Source organism: Chitinophagaceae bacterium (assembly GCA_013694745.1). Taxonomy (GTDB): domain Bacteria; phylum Bacteroidota; class Bacteroidia; order Chitinophagales; family Chitinophagaceae; genus Ginsengibacter. The sequence continues at coordinate 2,660 of JACDBU010000052.1, read as the reverse complement.
AGCCCTGCTACCGGGTAGCAATGCAATGATTGGTTTTGCATCTTCCTGATCTGTGCCCTCGAATTCTGTATCTTTATTTTTTGTATAATCTTTCTTAAAATCTTCTATTACTTTAACGAGAGGATGACCTACATAGTCAGCATCAAAATTTAAATTTTTATAAAATGCTTTTTCAAAAGGCAGGATCACCAGCATTTTATCAACGTATTTTTTGATGATCTTAACCCGTCCCTTTTTCCAGGCCCAGAGTTGTGGCGATATATAAAAAATTACTTTAAAGCCCTTTAACTTAGCCCATTTGGCAATGCGCAAATTAAAACCGGGATAATCTATGAGGATGATAACATCTGGATGGTATTGCAAAATATCCTGTTTACAAAACTTCAACTGGTTTAGGATCGTTGAGATATTAGCAACAACTTCTGCGAAACCCATAAACGAAAGCTCCCGGTAATGCTTAACGATCGTTGCACCCTGGGCTTCCATTTTATCACCACCCCAGCACCTGAAATTTGCAGTAGCATCCAGTTTTTTAAGTTCTTTTAAAAGGTTACTGCCATGCAAATCACCGGAAGCCTCACCTGCTATAACATAATATTTCATGATCGGATGTGTGGTATAAAACAAATTTATTCAAACGGTTTCAATAAAGGTTTTATAATTATTTAAATCGGCTGTTATAAAAAAACCCTCCGTTTATGGGGAGGGTTTACAAAATATAGTTATTTTTTTATTCGGCTGTTACTTCAAACTCAACTTCGATCTCCTGGCCTTTGCCAAAATCAATTTTAGCTTTATATAGTCCCAGTTCCTTTACATCATCAATGATGGTGATGCGCCGGCGGTCTATCTCATAGCCTTTTTGTTCTTTTATCGCGCGGGCGATCTGAACGGAAGTTACACTACCAAATATTTTACCACTAGTACCTGTTTTAGCGCCAACTTTTAATGGCGAAGATTGTAATACAGTGATAACACTGTTTATCTCAGCCAATAATTTTTCTTCTTTTTTAACCAGTTGTTTTTGGCGTTCCTGCAATTGCTTCAGGTTAGAAGGACTTGCTTCTATGGCGAGTTTGGAAGGAATTAAATAGTTTCGTGCGTAGCCGTTTTTTACAGTTACCAGTTCATTAGCACCACCAATATTATTCACATCCTGTATCAATATTACCTGCATAGTTACCTCCTATTTTAAAAGATCAGTTACATACGGCAATATCGCCATTTGGCGGGCTTTTTTTACTGCATCGCCTACTTTACGCTGGTACTTTAAGGAGTTACCGGTAATGCGGCGTGGTAATAATTTACCCTGTTCGTTTAGAAATTTCTTCAAAAAATCTGCATCCTTATAGTCTATATAACGAATGCCCATTTTTTTGAAACGGCAGTATTTCTTTGGCCGCTTTTCAGCTTTGATCGCTGTAAGATATTTTATCTCATTTGCTTTTGCCATGATTATACCCCCGCTTTTTCAGTTTCTACAGATGATACACCACTTCTCTTTTTTGTATTGTACTCGACGGCGTATTTATCGAGTGCAGTAAACATGTGACGTAGTACTGATTCGTCACGCAGAAGCTGGATCTTCAGCTTCTCATTGAAGTCGGATGGCGCCTTGTATTCCATTACCCAGTATAAACCCGTGGTTTTTTTCTGGATAGGGTACGCCAGTGATTTTAGTCCCCATGGTTTATCGTGCAATGCTTCACCACCGTTATCAGTAACGAGGGAAATAAATTTTTTCTGAGCGGAACGGTATTCCTCTTCAGAAAGCACTGGGGTAAAAATCACCATCAATTCGTAATTCTGCATTTACCTTGTTTTTTGGTTAAAAATATTTTTTTAAATCGGGCAGCAAAGGTAAGGTAAAAATGGAGAATTTGGTTATGTAGAATGGAGAATTTTGGGGGTAATACCCAATTAGACGCAAGTTTTAATCTTTTACTACAAAAATACCCTTTAAAATCATTTTGGGGTGATCATTAAACCTCTTTTTCAATAGAATTTTATCCCACTTAAACAGGAAAAAACACTCCTTCCGGGTAGTAATCAACTACCAGAAAAAATGCACTGCAATTAGTTTTACAGGAATGAATATAAACCTTAAAAAAAATTATTATGAGAAAATTAATGGTCATGTCTTCGGGCCTGCTTTTACTTTTTTTTACTTCCTGTAATAAAGATAAAATCGCAACCGAACCTGGTAAATCAGATTTATCAGAAATCAAATCGGTTAAAGCTATTGACGGAAATCCACGGTCTGTACTAAGCCTGGTTTTTAACGGTTCTTCGGATGAGACAAGTAAAATTGTTCAAACATCAAAAAGTGGAATGTCCAGGAGTCTTGTAAATTTCCCAAAAAACGGGAATGAAAAATTTTTTAAATATTTATTATCAGAAGTAAATGAGGCTGGGGTTATCGTTAACTCGGATTATGTAATTTCTAAAAATTATATAACCAGGAGTGTGGATTTATTTTCATTTATTATGGAGAAAGATAAGATCATTTATTATGATGAATCTACTACCAAATCAAAGAATGGGAAAAAGATGAATTTGGAATTTAAGTATGCCGGGAAAACCGTTGATCCCAAATCAGCGTTTAGTAAAACAGCGACCTTACCATGTGGCCAAAATGTTTGTTTTGACTGGTATTTGAT
>JACDBU010000034.1 GCA_013694745.1 Chitinophagaceae bacterium | reverse complement strand
GTCGAGGTTAAATAGGGTTTTTATTTGTCGATTTTTTTTCGTTTTTTAGGTTTGCATTATCTTCTACCAAAATCTTTACAAAATTTTATTATTCTTCATAATAAAAAAAGTCTTTCCTTAATATCAGGAAAGACTTTAAATTATTTAGATCTCCAAAACAAGAAACGTGGAACTTATTAGTACCCCATATCACCCATTCCGCCGCCGCCCATTGGAGGATGACCCATGCCTTCATCTTTTTTTGGCTTATCTGCAATCACTGCTTCGGTAGTTAACAACATGCCTGCAATTGATGCAGCATTTTCCAGTGCAATACGTGCCACTTTGGTTGGATCGATAACACCTGCTGCAAATAAATTTTCATATACTTCAGTACGGGCATTGAAACCAAAATCATCTTTGCCTTCTTTTATTTTCTGAACTACAATACTGCCTTCAATTCCGCTGTTAACAACGATCTGGCGAAGTGGTTCTTCTACTGCTCTTTTTACGATTTGCATGCCGGTTGTTTCATCTTCATTCAGGCCTTTCAGCTGATCAAGACTTTCAATGGCACGGATGTAAGCAACTCCACCCCCCGGCACAATACCTTCTTCCACCGCGGCTCTTGTTGCATGCAATGCATCATCTACACGATCCTTCTTTTCTTTCATTTCAACTTCAGTAGCTGCACCAACATATAACACAGCAACACCGCCGCTTAATTTAGCAAGACGCTCCTGTAATTTTTCTTTATCATAATCAGATGTGGTAGATTCGATCTGTGCTTTGATCTGGTTAACCCTTGCTGTGATATCTTCTTTCGCGCCTTTTCCACCAACAACGGTTGTGTTGTCTTTATCGATCGTTACCGATGAAGCTTCACCCATATAAGTAAGATCAGCATTTTCTAATTTGTAGCCCTGCTCTTCGCTTATCACGATACCTTTTGTAAGAACCGCAATATCCTGCAACATCTCTTTTCTGCGATCACCAAAACCCGGTGCTTTTACGGCAGCAACTTTTAAAGTACCACGTAATTTATTTACAACCAATGTAGCCAATGCTTCACCATCAAGGTCCTCAGCAATAATTAAAAGTGGACGGCTGCTTTGTGCAACTTTCTCAAGAATATGAAGAATATCTTTCATGGAAGAAATCTTCTTATCATAAATAAGTATGTATGGATTTTGTAACTCAGCTTCCATTTTTTCGCTGTTGGTAACAAAATACGGAGAGATGTATCCCCTGTCGAATTGCATACCTTCAACCACTTCAACAGTGGTATCAGTACCCTTTGCTTCTTCAACTGTAATTACACCTTCTTTCCCAACTTTTGTCATGGCCTCTGCTATCAGTTTACCAATGGTAGCATCATTATTTGCAGAGATTGACGCAACCTGTTCTATTTTATCATTGTTATCTCCTACAGACTGGGATTGCTTTTTTAGATGTTCAACAACGGCTATCACAGCTTTATCGATTCCACGTTTCAGATCCATTGGATTAGCGCCGGCAGCAACGTTCTTTAATCCTTCGCTTATAATTGACTGTGCCAGTACAGTTGCTGTAGTAGTGCCATCACCAGCAATATCAGCTGTTTTGCTGGCCACTTCTTTAACCATTTGTGCACCCATATTTTCAATCGGATCTTCCAGTTCAATTTCCTTTGCAACAGTAACCCCGTCTTTTGTTACGATCGGCGCACCAAACTTTTTTTCTATAACCACGTTACGGCCTTTTGGTCCAAGCGTAACCTTAACTGCATTTGCTAGAGTATCTACACCCTTTTTCATTTTGTTCCGGGCTTCGATCTCAAAAAATATTTGTTTTGACATATTTATAAATTTGATGTTTTATGATTTGAAATTAAGAAAGGGGTGCTTTTAAACAATTATTCACTTACTCCTCTCTTATAATATATCCTAATAAATTAAAGAATAGCGAGAATATCACTTTCTCTCATTATAAGATAATCTACGCCTTCTAAGGTGATCTCTGTTCCGCCATATTTGCTATACAACACGGTATCACCGGCTTTCACTGTTACGGGTTCATCTTCTTTTTTTCCAGGGCCTGCAGCAACAACAGTTCCACGCTGAGGCTTTTCTTTGGCAGTATCGGGGATAATAATACCACCTGCAGTTTTTTCTTCTGCAGCATCAGCTTTCACTATCACTCTGTCGTGCAAAGGCTGAATACTTAATTTATTCTCCATAATTGTATCTTTTAAAAATATTTATAATTTGGGTTGCAAATGTACACGAATTTTTATACCAAAAATTTATAACGGATTAGTTGGCAGGCGCTTTAACGCCTTGGCAGAAAACCACACACAGATTCCGCCAAAATTGCATTGCTGTACCCTGCCTGATGGAAACAGCAGGAATTATGGGAATAATCTCCTTAACGGATAAAATTTTTTTTATAACTTCTACGATGCACCTTTGCTGAAATGCGAAAGAGCATATGATATATAAACTTTTCATATTAGTTCCTTTCTAAAATCATTCAAAAATAACCTGCAGCTAAGCAGGAATTCAGATCATGTTAAGCCGGAGAAATATACGGGTAAAGGTTATGCAAACACTCTATTCCATAGATTTGATGCACAGTGAGATTAAGCCCGGGGAAGCGGCCTCCATACTTAATAAAAACCTGGAGCATTCAAAACAATTGTTTACTTACCTCGTTTATTTAATAACCGAAATTGCCCTTTTTTCCGAGATCGAAGCTGCACAAAAAGCGCAAAAACACTTACCCTCTGTTCATGATCTTAATGTGAATACAAAGATCGCAGGCAATGAGCTCGTAAATACCGTATTAAATAATGTGTCGTTTAAAAAAGCTATTAAAGATTATAATATAGAAGCGTTAACAGATAAGGAATTTGTAAGAAAGATATACCACAGCTTAGCGGCTACCCCGGAATACAAAGAATATATTACTGCACAAAACCGGGACAACAGGTCAGAAAAAAAAATACTGGAATATATTTTCAGCACTATGCTGCTTCCATCTGAAGATTTTATAAGCGAGATGGAAGAAAAATTTATTCACTGGGATGATGACGTAGATATGATGATCGTGATGATGGCCAATTTTCTTCAAAAGCCACCAGCCTTTAATTTTGATGAGATGCTCACAAAGGAAAAAGAGGATTTTGCCAAAAATCTCCTGGCCTGTGTTATTGATAAAAAGGAATATTGCCTGGAGCTCATCAAGCCTAAATTAAAAAACTGGGATGCAGACCGGATAGCCGCACTGGATATGATATTTATGCGAATGGGTGTTTGCGAATTTTTATTTTTTGAAACGATACCACCTAAGGTAACCATAAACGAATACATTGATCTTGCAAAAGAATACAGCACTCCACAAAGTGGTCATTTTGTGAATGGCATCCTGGATAATATTCATAAAGAACTTTTAGCGGAGAATAAAATACATAAGAAGAAATTTAAAAACAGTACTTTATAATACCTTTGTCAAAAATTATTTAATGAATAAATTTCTTGCACTACTATTTACTGCATGCGCTTTTTTTTCGTGCGACATACGGCATACAAAAAGCCAAACCAACATTGCATCTGCTGATCCTTCGGTACAAATTTTTAAAGACAGTACTTCGGTACAGGTAATAGATTCGGCTTACAATTTTGGAAAAGCAACCGATGGGGAAAAAGTGGAATACAATTACCGGTTTAAAAATACCGGCAATAAACCGCTCATCATTAGTTCAGCAACAGCCAGTTGTGGATGCACTGTGCCTGAAAAACCTGATGAACCTGTAAAGCCCGGTGAGATCGGATTTTTGAAAGTTGTTTTCGACAGCAAAGGGCGTGTGGGTGATGTACATAAAGAGATTACGGTTATTTCTAATGCCTATCCTGCATTTCCTAAATTGCAGTTGAAGGGTGAAGTGATAGCAAAAGAAACTAAATAATTAATTTTCAACAAAAATTACCATGATGAATACAGCAACGATTTTTTTGATGTTCGGCCAGGGAGATAAAGGTGGCGGCGGCGGATTTCAATTTGTTTTTTTAGGATTAATGATCCTTGTATTCTGGATGTTCATGATCCGTCCGCAGGCTAAAAAAGCCAAATTACAAAAGAACTTTCTGCAAAATTTGCAACGTGGTGATAAGGTGGTTACCATTGCCGGTATTCACGGTACAGTAAATAAAGTAAATGATGATGGAACTACAATGATGCTGGAAATTAATCCCGGCAGCTACATCAAAATTGAAAGAAGTGCAATTAGTATGGAGTGGACCTCCAATATTAATAAGCCGGTTGCAACTACTGCAAAATAAATTGGATGTACGAGGTGGGATGTGTGATGCAGGTGAAGATCTAACTATGTTTATATCGTACGTCTCACATCCAACATCGTAGATACTATTCATGTTGAAAATCGGTTTAACAGGTGGGCTGGGCAGTGGCAAATCCACGGTGGCACGCATCTTTGAGGTGCTTGGTGTTCCGGTGTACTATGCTGACGAAGCATCTAAAAGATTAATGATTGAGGATGATGAAGTAAAGTCTAAAATACTATTTGCGTTTGGCAAGGAAGTATATCCCGAAGGAAAACTCGACAGAAAATATCTTGCCGCCATCGTTTTTAAAGACAGCCAAAAGCTGGAATTGCTAAATTCCATTGTTCATCCGGCAACCTTACTGGATGCGCAAAACTGGATGGATAAACAAATTACTCCCTACGCCATTAAAGAAGCTGCCTTAATTTTTGAAAGTGGATCTCATAAATTTTTAGATAAGGTGATTGGCGTTTCTTCTCCCCTGGAATTAAGGATCGGGAGAGCTGCCACGAGGGATAAAATTCCTAATGAAGAAGTGCTGGCACGCATCAATAATCAAATGGATGAAGAAAATAAATTGCGATTATGCGATCATGTTATTATCAATGATGAAAAGCAAATGCTTATTTCACAGGTATTAAAGTTGCATCATTATTTTCTCGATTTAACCAAAACCTAAGCCATGAATTCAATAAACATTGCTGAAAAATTATCCCTTTTTTCTGATTACCTCAACCCGCGCATAATTGGCGAATTGAACGGTCAGCAGGTAAAAGCCGTAAAATTAAAAGGAGAATTTATCTGGCACCAACATGATAATGAAGATGAGCTTTTCATGGTTATAAAAGGCACGCTCAGCATGCATTTCCGCGATAAGATTGTTGAAGTAAAAGAAGGTGAATTCATTATCGTTCCACGAGGTGTAGAGCATAAACCTGCAGCAGCAGAGGAAGTACACATGCTGTTATTTGAACCAGCAACTACTCTTAATACGGGCAATGTGGAAAATGAATTTACGAAAGAAATTTTGCAGAAAATATAAGTCTGCGTTGCAAAGTAGTTGCAACATTTACTCGCCACATCAAACCAACTTACCCAACCCTTCAGCGATCCGCTTAAAACCTTCTTCAATATTTTTCATATTGTTTGCAAAAGATATCCTTATACAATTGGGCTGGCCAAAAGCTTTACCGGTTACGGTTGATACATGGGCAGTGTTTAAAAGATACATACACAGATCATCCGCATTACTGATAACTGTTTTGCCATCTTTTTTGCCAAAATATTTATTTACTTCAGGAAAAATATAAAAGGCACCATCAGGGGCTGAGCATTCAACCAGGGGAATCTTTTTTATCAGCTCCATAACCTTTTCTCTTCTTAATTTAAATTGCTTTACCATTTCCCGTGTAGGTGCAAGATCGGCCTGTAACGCTGTTATAGCGGCCCTTTGCGCAATGGAGTTGGTACCGCTGGTAAATTGTCCCTGCACTTTATCACAAGCTTTGGCAATTTCTACCGGGGCAGCAATGTAGCCAACCCGCCAGCCCGTCATGGCAAATCCCTTGCTCAACCCGTTAACCAGCACTACCCTGTTTTTCAGGCTTTCAAATTGCGCAATGCTTTCATGGGTACCTGCAAAATTTATGTATTCATATATTTCATCGCTGATAATAAATACCTGCGGATATTTTTCAAAAACAGCAGCAAGCCCTTTCAGCTCATCCTTCGTGTATACGGCACCGGTAGGATTACAGGGTGAGGAGAAAATGAACAATTTCGTTTTGGCGGTAATGGCTCCCTCCAGTTCGGCCGGGGTGATCTTATAACCGTTTTTCAACAGGGCATTCACATAAACGATCTTTCCCTGCGCCAGCTTTACGATCTCTGAATAGGTAACCCAGTAAGGGGTTGGAATGATCACTTCATCACACGGATCAATGATACTGATTACAGCATTGGCAATACTTTGTTTTGCGCCCGTGCTCACTACGATCTGGTCCGGCGTGTATGCAAGACCGTTATCCCTCTTTAATTTTGCACATATCGCCTCACGCAGGTCCAGGTAGCCGGCAACCGGCGTGTAGTGGCTCCAGTTTTCATCAATTGCTTTTTTAGCAGCGTCTTTGATATATTGAGGTGTGTCAAAATCAGGTTCGCCCAAACTAAGATCTACAATATCGATCCCTTTGGCACGCAGCTCCCTGCCCAGCTTGGCCATTTTTAAAGTTTCAGGCTCATTAAATCTTAATAATGTGGATGATAGTTGCATAGCACTTTTTAAAAGTTAGCAAAATAGTTTTTTATTGTTTCACAGTTCCGTTCTTACTAATCATTTATCATACACGATCTTAAATGCGGAAAGATCAGGGAGGTGATTTTTCTTGCGTGAAATTTCATAATCATAGATCACCTTTCCCAGGTTTTTCATGAATGGCAGGCCAATGTTTTCATAATCATATTTATCATCATTCATAATTTCATCGGTGTTGCAATTGATTGTGGCAGATAAAAAAAATTCAACTTTTTTATCAAAATCCACAACATAGGCTACGTCTGTCATTTGCCCGTAAGCATCTCCTATCTTATTAAATATCCTCACATTCTTTGGCATGCTGCCTTTTGCGGCGCCATATAATAAAAACTTGCCGAAAGCATCATTAAAATTTGCTGTATCATACGGAGGCCAAAGCGTTTCGGCCGGAAACTGCGACATGTATTTGTAAATAAATTTATAATCATCAGCGGTAATATTAAATCGCTGGGTGGCAGGAACTGTATTGGGGAAGATCAAACTGCGCAGCATACCATGCAGGTCTTCCAGGCTGATCCTGTTTTTCTTTGAGAAATTCATGGGTGTATTTACCAGCTGATCGCCTTTGTAGTAAGCTTTTCCAAGAGAATCATTTCGCAACATAAAATTTGCCTGGTTATATGCAGGCGGTTGCTCATACAAAATGCTGTTGTTATCGCTTAAAAATTTTATGGGGTTTGTATGCCTGTTCTCTTCTTCTGATAAAAAAATATCCAGGCGGTGTACTATCTGCACATCTTGGTATCCTCTTTTATTGAGATTATCATTTAAATACTCCTGCCCAAGAAATTCATAAAGCCTGTTAAATGCATCGTTGTCACTCACTAAAAAAACTTTTTTGATATAATTAGCTATGGATGGCCTGCCGTCAGGGGTTGTAGGATCGTTGTAAACAGCCGATTGCCCGCTAAATCCAGTTTCAGTTATCATCGTAGTATTGCGGGTGATGCCTTTATTTTTTAATTCATACAATTTTTGCAAAGCAAGCACGGCGGTTGGTAGTTTAACCGTGGATGCAGGGTAAAAGTATTTGCTGGCATTTACATTGTAATAATAATTGGTGAGCCTGGGCAGGTTATTGGCGCCTCTATCTATTTGCGTATAAATTACCTGGACATTCCAGTCTTTACGATGTAGTAAAATACTATCAAAGTATTGGGGGTATTGTTTTAAGATGGTTTCCATTAAAATATCGGTCTTAGTCCCATCAACGGAAATTATCGTAGGTTGCTTAACCGTTTTTGTTTCAATAACTGCCTGTGTTTTTTTTGCGGGGTTACAGGAAATAACAATGCAACTTATCAGTAAAATGAGTGTTCCGTATTTTAAGGCCATGCTATAGCGTATTAATTCAAAAATATATAAAAGGTTTGCGTTAGCGCTAACTTTTGTTTTAGTCCCTGAATATTGAGAACTGAATGCCAAATTCAAGGGCAAAACCCTATCTTTGCCCGCCCGTTTCAAAAATTAACGTTGCTGAGGGCAAACTTCTAAAATATACTACATGAGACTTAAAGGTTTGGTTTGGTTTTTTGCTATTACACTGATAGTGATTTCTATTTACCAGTTGTCATTTACCTGGGTTGTTAACAGTCATGAAAGCCAGATGAAAGCTAAGGCTGAGCGGATGGTTAAAATGAGTAATCCCGGCATAAACAATGATGAAAAAGATGACCTCGTAAAACTGCGTTTACAAAAGTTGCTTGACAGCACAAAGGAACAGAAAATATACCCGGTTCTTGGCACAACCTACCAGAAATGTAAAGAGAATGAACTCAACCTTGGGCTTGATCTGCAGGGCGGTATGAACGTGACCATGAATGTTAGCCTGGAAGGAGTGATAAAAGCTTTAAGCAACAATCCTAAAGATCCGCAGTTGCTGAATGCACTAGCCGATGCTACCCATACCAAACTTACCAGTGGCACCGATTACATTACTCTATTCGGGCAGTCATTCAAAAGACAAAATCCCTCTGTTAACATTGCATCTTTATTTGCAGGCGCAGGAAAAAATATTAAAGTAACCGACACGGATGAAAAAGTTTTAGATGAGATAAGAACCGTAGCAGATGGCGCTGTAAAAAATACTTATAAGATATTATTGAATCGTATTGATCAATTTGGCGTTGCTCAACCGAATATCAACCTTGATGAAACAAAAGGCATAATCTCTGTTGAGCTTCCGGGGGTTCAGGATGCAGACAGGGTTAGAAAATTATTGCAGGCATCTGCACATTTACAATTTTGGGAAGTTTATAGTATTGGCGACATCGGTAAAAATATTGAGGATGCCGATAAAGCGCTGCAGGGATACCTGAACGGTGTTTCACCGGATAGTGCCAAGGTAACAGATACCACTAAAAAAATCAGCGCCAATGATAAGCCTCTTATCAATACCATTCATTTCATTGGTCCGCAACAAGATAAAAATGGCAAACCCATTTATTCATCCATGCTGGCAAATGTTGAGTTAAAGGATACAGGGAAAGTTAACCAGTATTTAAATCTTGAGGTTGTAAAAAACAATTTTCCTGCGGATGTAAAATTTTTATATGGTCTTGAAGAAAAAGATGAAAAAAGTTCAAGACGGTATTTTTCTTTATATGCAATAAAAACAATTTTTGGAAGTGATAAGGCAAAGCTGGAAGGTGAAGGTGTTGAAGATTCTCACCAGGATTATGATGAAAGAGGAAGGCCGGCAATTAAAATGCAGATGACCCCTGCAGGCAGCAGGATATGGGCGAAAATGACGGGTGATAATGTGAACAAACCGATAGCAATTGTTTTAGATGATGTAGTATATTCTGCTCCTAATGTTATAGGCGCAATTGATGGCGGTAACTCAGAGATCAGTGGTAATTTTTCAATTGTGGAAGCACAGGATCTTGCCAATATTTTAAAATCAGGTAAGCTTGATGCCCCGGCCAAAATTGTACAAAGCCAGGTTGTTGGACCAACACTGGGACAAGAAGCAGTTCATGGTGGCGCCATGGCTTTTGCCATTTCATTCCTGGTGATATTTATATTGATGCTTGTGTATTACAATACAGCAGGCTGGGTTGCCAATATTGCTTTGATACTAAACTTACTTTTTACCATTGGGGTACTTAGTGCATTGGGTGCAAGCTTAACAGCCGCTGGTATAGCGGGTTTGGTGTTAACGATCGGTATGGCGGTAGATACCAACGTAATTATTTTTGAAAGGATAAAAGAAGAATTAACCCGGGGAAAAACATACCAGCAAGCGGTGAATGATGGATACAGGCGTTCGCTTGCACCGGTTATCGATGCCCACGTTACCACTTTTTTAACGGCTGCCATTTTATTTTATTTCGGACTGGGACCGGTTAGAGGTTTTGCAACAACACAGATGCTTGGTATTGCCTTGTCTCTTTTTTGCGGAATATTATTATCAAGACTGGTAACAGATCTGTGGATGAATAAGCAACGTCACTTCACTTATTTTACAGGCATTTCAAAACGCATTTTCAAACACGCGAATTTTAAATTTATTGAATACCGTAAAGTAGCTTATGCAATTTCTGTAGTGGTTTTAATATTAGGCGTTTCTTCATTCTTCCATGGTTTTAAAGAGGGCGTGGAATTTAAAGGTGGAAGAAGCTATACCATTCAATTTCCACAGGCTGTAAAAAATGATGAGCTAACGAATGTGCTCCGCGATAATCTTGGAGGTGACTACCCGGTGATTAAAACAGTTGGCGACAGCAAACACCTTAACATTACCACCGATTTTATGAAGGGTGTTGATAATGCTGACAGTACTGTGCAAACACATTTATTCGCCGGCTTAAAAAGCAAGCTTGCTCCGGGAACAACTTATGAAAGTTTTGTAAAAAATAATATCCAGGGTTTCCAGGCGGTGCAACCAACAATTTCTGATGATCTGAAAAAAGGCGCTTACAAAGCAACCATTTTTGCGTTGCTTGCTATCATATTGTACATTTTCATACGCTTTCGCGACTGGAGATATTCTTTAGGAACGATCGTATCTTTATTGCATGATGTACTGGTTACGCTCGCAGTGTTTTCTTTCTTCCAGAATATTGTACCCTTTCCCTTACAAATAGATCAGCATTTTATTGCAGCCATATTAACGGTGATAGGATTTTCCATGAATGATACCGTTATTGTATTCGACAGGATCAGGGAATACAGCAGGAACATGAAGGGCGCCACAAAAACAACTATAATAAATAGTGCGATAAATGATACGTTGAGCCGTACCATTATGACTTCCTTAACCGTGTTTCTAACATTGCTTATCCTCTTCATTTTTGGCGGGGAAGTAACACGTGGATTTGCTTTCGCGATGCTTATTGGTGTTGTTACCGGCACGTATTCATCAATATTTGTTGCAGCGCCGATACTTGTTGATTTTGCTAAGACCAAGCCATTAGGTGCGGCTGACCTTGCAACTGAGAATGCGAAAAAAGTTAAACCTGCGAGGGTAAAAGCTTAGACACTAATTTCACGAATTAGGCGAATTACACGAATTAAGAAAATGTATTCGTGATTAAATTAATTATACGGCAAAGCTGGTGCCGCAGCCACAGGTTTTGCTTGCATTGGGATTCTCAAATGTGAACCCGCGGGAATTTAAACCCCCTTCCCAGTCTATTTGCATACCGGTTAAATAAATTCCGTGTGCAGGATTGATGACAAAAGGGAAATCATTCATTTCATATAATTCATCTGCATCTTCTCTTTTATCAAAATTTAAAATGTAGGTCATACCCGAGCAGCCACCACCCTTAACTCCAACGCGCAAAACCTTTGACGAATCAAAACCTTCTTCGGCCATTAATCTTTTTATTTCTGTAACCGCTCTTTCTGTAAAAGTTACCGGTGTTTGTATTATTGTTTCCATTTAAAAATTTTATTTTCATTTTCTTTCTTCTCAAATGCCTCCATGCACAGGTACAAAATTACAAACGTTTGCTGATGGAATGATTAATTTTGTCATAAATTATACTTATGTCAACATTTGAAACCATAGTAATAATATTATTGGGCGTGGTTTTCCTTGCTATGATATGGATCATTACTGAATTTAGCGGCCTGAAGGGGGATATCAAAGCTAAGCTTGGTATAAATAATGAAACCATCAAACTCAAATTACAGGCGTACGAAAGGCTTACTTTATTATGCGAAAGAATTGCTTTACAAAATCTTATTTCACGCTTGCCTAACAGTGGATTAACAGGGAGGCAAATGCAATATTCGCTGGTAGAAGCAATAAAATCAGAGTTTGAATACAATATAAGCCAGCAGGTGTATGTATCACCGGATGCATGGAGGGCAGTAAGTAATCTTAAAGAGCAAAATGTTTATATCATAAACCAGCTGGCAACAACATTGCCATTCAACGCAAGCGGCATGGATCTTAATAAACAAATAATTGATTACCTCATGAGCAATCCTAAAGCATCATTGCATACCGTTGTACTGGAAGCTTTGAACTACGAGGCAAAAAAAATAATGTAATCAGCTTTACCCGGATGAAGTAAAAAAGAATTTATCTTTTAAAATGCCAGATCAAAAAAAATATACCGATAGTGGAATAGAAATAAAAAAACTCTACACTCCCTCAGATATTTCAAAAGCTTCCACTCCGGAAGACCCTGGTTCATTCCCGTTTACAAGAGGGGTGCAGGCAGATATGTATCGTGGAAGGCTTTGGACAATGAGGCAATATTCAGGATTCAGCAGCGCCGAAGAAACCAATAAACGATATCATTATTTGTTATCACAAGGGGTAACCGGGCTGAGCGTGGCATTTGATCTTCCCACGCAGATCGGGTACGATAGTGACCACGCCCTGGCAGAAGGTGAAGTAGGGAAAGTTGGGGTTGCAATAGATTCTTTGGAAGACATGCAAATTTTATTCGAAGGCATAAAGCTGGAAGACGTTTCAACTTCTATGACCATCAATGCTACCGGATTTATTCTTTTGGCTTTTTATGTAGCCATTGCAAAAAAACAGGGAGCAGATCTAACCAAAATAACAGGCACTGTACAAAATGATATTTTAAAAGAATATGCCGCGAGGGGTACATATATATACCCGCCCAAGCCTTCTATGCGTATTATAACCGATGTATTTGAATGGTGTACAGATCATTTGCCCAAATGGAATACCATATCCATTTCCGGATATCATATCAGGGAAGCAGGAAGTACAGCCGTGCAGGAGATCGCGTTTACGCTTGCTAACGGTAAGGCATACGTGCAGGCGGCCATTGAAAAAGGCCTCGATATAAATATTTTTGGCAAGCGGCTTTCCTTTTTTTTTAATGCCCATAACAATTTGTTTGAAGAGGTTGCAAAATTCCGTGCGGCAAGAAGCATGTGGGCAAAGATCATGATGGATCTTGGCGCGACCGACCCAAAGGCAATGATGCTAAGGTTCCATACGCAAACCGGCGGCAGCACCTTAACGGCACAACAACCCCTGAATAATATAAGCCGCGTTACCATGCAATCACTGGCAGCAGTACTTGGCGGAACACAAAGTTTGCATACAAACGGATATGATGAAGCCCTAAACCTGCCAACAGAACAGGCTGCCGGCATCGCATTGAGAACACAACAGCTAATAGCATTTGAAAGCGGGGTGCCCGATACGGCAGATCCCCTTGCAGGCAGCTATTTTATTGAATCGCTAACTACACAGGTAGAAGCAGCGGCCTGGAAAATTATTGAGAAAATAGATGCGCTTGGCGGAAGCGTTTCAGCAATTGAGCAGGGGTATATCCAGAATGAAATTGCGAACAGTGCTTATGAATACCAGCAAAAAATAGAATCAGGAGAAAAAATAATTGTGGGAGTTAATAAATTTATATCTGCAGAAAATACCAGTCCGCCGCCGTTTAAGATCAATGATGATATCAGGATATTCCAAACTGAAAAACTTGAGGCACTTAAAAAAAAGCGTGATATTCAAAAAACGGCAGAATGCCTTGAAACCCTTAAACTTAAAGCGCTTTCGGGTGAAAATATAATGCCTGCAGTTATTGATGCCGTAGAAAAATATTGTACACTTGGTGAGATTTCGGATTGTTTACGGGAAATCTTTGGAGAGTTTAATTAACTTTACTTAACCAAAATTATAGTTATGAGAAAATTTATACCCCTTCTTTTTGTATTCCTGAGTAGTTTCACTTTCTCTCAAAAATACGCACTCGTTGATACTAAAATGATATTACCCGTTACGTTTACTGATGTGGTTACACTTGAGCATTCGTACAAAGGATATTTTGCAATGGAGAGAAATGACATTCATCCCATTGTCGCAAAAGTTGAAGAGATCGCCAAAAAGCTGGCAGATAAAAAGAATAAAGGCCAGGGGTTTAGTTACACCGTTGGTAACACTACTTTTACAGGTATCATAATCCCTTTAATAAAAAACGAAAGATTTGACATAGTGCTCACTACAGATTGCGGTATGGTTAAAACAAAATTGCATTTATGCGACCCTAAAATTAGTGTTGAGAGCAATTTATTTTACATAAATACATGGCTCAAATATGTGAAAAGCGCCATTAAATAATAGAAAACATCACCCGTATGATTTTAAGAAAACTGCTCCTGTTTTTGCATTTTGTATGTATTGTGCAATTTGCATTTTGCCAGCAACCTGCTTTCATTACCGACAGTCTTGATAATTATATAACAAGAGGGATGAAAGATGCAGGTATCCCCGGTCTGTCAATTGCCATTGTAAAAGACGGGAAAGTTATCATCAGCAAAGGATATGGCGTTAAGGAAGTTGGTAAACCAGACCCCGTAGATGAAAACACTTTATTTTACATTGCCTCCAATACTAAATTATTTACCGGCACTTCTTTGGCAAAACTGGATGCAGAAAAAAAAATAGCGCTGGATGATAAGGTGATGAAATATTTTCCTGATTACAGGGTATATGATACAAACGTTAGCAGGCTGATCACCATTCGGGACCTTCTCTCCCATCATTTAGGAACCAAAACCTTCCAGGGTGATTTCACCTTCTGGAATACCAATCTCTCCAGGAAAGAAATAATAAATAAGATGCGGCTGTTAAAGCCGTCACAGGAATTTAGAAAAGATTATGGCTATTGCAATTCCTGCTTCCTCACTGCCGGGGAAATTATACCGGTTGTTACCGGCATGTCGTGGGAAAAATATATCCAGGAAAATATTCTTACCCCGCTGGATATGACGAGCACCTATACTTCAACCATGAATGTTGAGGCAGGAAAAAATATTGCAGTTCCCTATTCAAATTCATACGGGCCATTAACCCGTTTACCTTACGACCGGATTGATAACCTGGGACCAGCGGGGAGCCTTGTATCAAATGTAAAAGATATGAGCAAATGGCTGTTGATGCAGTTAGACAGTGGCCGTTACGGTGGTAAACAAATTATACCATGGACCGCTCTGCAAAAAACGCGCGACATGAATACGATCATAACATCAAGAAGATCTTCAGTGTATCCAACGCATTTCAGGGGCTATGGATTGGGCGTGTTTATAAACGATTACAATGGAAGAACCATTTACTGGCATACGGGTGGCGCAGATGGCTTTGTTACCAATACCTGTTTTGTACCGGAAGAAAAACTGGGCATCGTGATCCTGACCAACAACGATAATCAATCTTTTTTTGAAGCATTGCGCTACCAGGTCCTGGATGCCTACCTCGGCATTCCTTATACCAACAGGGCAGCCTTTCTTTCTGGTTTTACCAAACAGGGAGATCAGCAAACGATGGCGGATATAAAAAAACTAAAAGACAGGACAGCAGCCAATAATCATCCCTCTATTCCTTTAAATGAATTTACGGGGGAGTACAATCATCCATTGTATGGAAGTATTTACATTAAGCAGTATGGTAAAAATCTCAGTATATCCTTTCCCCGCCATCCCGGTATGACAGCTGCTTTGGTATATATGGACAATAATGAATTCATGACCACTTATTCCGAGATCGCCTATGGAATTTATGCCTCTAAATTTATTGTGGCCAACGGAAAAGTGCTAACTGTTGAAATAAAAGTTAACCCTTTCGTAGAATTTGATCCGTATGTTTTTACAAAAAAATAATCTGGTGTGGATATGAAGTAAGGAATGAGGATTGAAATTCAAACAAAGTTGAGATGTAGTTTATCAAATACTTTTAGTGTGCAAAATCCATTTCAAAATTTCCTTTTATTCTTTCGATGGAAGGATTGAAATATCCGAATTTGAGATCAGGAAATTCATCTCTCACCAGTTGCATCATTTGTTTTATACCAAGGCGTTCTCCGGTTTCATTTACGCCAATCTTACCCAAATACCAGTCGGGATCAATATTGAAATTACGCCACTGGATCATCTTTAACCCGGTGGCAGATATTAATTTCCGCAAAGCTTCGTATTCATCAACACTATCCGTCATGCCGGGGAAGACAAAATAATTTATACTCGTCCACCCACCATATGCGTTCACGATTTTGAGACTTTCAACTATATCATTGAAAGCATAATTATTAGGCCGGTAATAGGGTGTATAAATTTCTGCACGCACAGAATTGGTGCTTACCCTTATGCTGTCCAAACCCGCTTCACATAAGGCTTTAACAGCATCAGGCTTAGATCCGTTGGTGTTGATGTTGATGCTTCCCCGCTGTGTATGTTTGCGTATTTCTATAATGGCCTCGTTTATGGTTTCCCACATTAATAAAGGTTCGCCTTCACAGCCCTGTCCAAAACTCACAATCGGATATTGAGCTGTTTCAAGATGCGGCACCGTATATTCCACGATCTCTTCTGCAGTGGGCTTGAACATCAGCCGGTCTTGCGTGGAAGTTATGGTTTCCTCCTGGGGCTGGAAAGATATACAACCGATACAATTTGCATTGCAAGCCGGAGAGGTGGGTATAGGGCACTCCCACCTGCCCATAAAATAATTTCTTGCAGCCGGGCAATGATATGTAAGACAACAATTTTGGGCAAGGTGCTTCACCAAACGGTTATGGCTATACGCAGTTAAAAATTTATTAACTCCTTCATTGATCTTATGTTCTTCAAACCCTGCACTCTCCTGCCTGATATCTTTTTCAATACGAACAGCCGGTACATAAAACCCATCATCTTTCCACCCCGCAGCAGTATAACAAAATAATGGCAACGTAGCGGCACCCGGTAAGGTTTCGTATGCGGCAAGATATAAGCCTGTAAAAGCCGGTGGAATAAAAGCGGCAACAGCCCAGCCTTTATCACATAAACGCATTTCACCTGTTTGTACATCAATCCCTATCCCCTTTCTGTCCGGAAGTTCATATAACTGTCCGCCGGAAGGCAATGCGATCCATTCATCTGCCGGCACCGGTAATGCATCCCAGCCGCTTCTGCCGGTTACATATAATGAGGTATCCTCGAAAATATTTCCATTTCCATCAGAGAATAAAATGTAAGGCGAATTTTTGTTACCGCTGCCATTTATGATATCATTATTTTTTTTTGCCATTTATTTTTCCCGGTCAGGATTGTTTATTTAATTGCGCCACAGCAAACAGGTTAAAAGCATTTTCATCGACTTTATTTTCAATTTCTCCCTGGATAAAATGATTGTTTTTAAAATTAAGGGTGAGAAAATTATCTTTTAAAATTACATTATCAAATAACTGCCAGGCATATTTTTTTTTAGGAAGATTCACTTTGAATATCCCTGTTGTGTTTATTATGAGTTTTATTTTCTGCAATGAAATATGGTATAATATGCCCAGCATTAAAGAAATAATAAACAGCCAAACATTACCGGTTTCTATCCAGAAAAGTGCAAAAAAAATGTACACCGTGCTATTAAAATAAAATGCTTTATGATTTCTTTGTTGCAAAAATTTAAAAAGAATCAGGTAGATTGAAATGATGACAAGCGAAAGAAAGCTGTATCCGCGCAGTTTTTCATCAAATAATAAATACATAAAAAACAACAGGTGAAATAAAAGAACGATCAGGGTGATAAACCTATAGCTTTTAATCTTTTCATTGGCAAGGATAATTTCAAATTCATCCATCTGCACGATTGTTATCTGCTACCATCAGATTGCACAGTTTGAACAAAACCCTTGCGCCTACATTTTCGTCCCATTCAGCGGAACTTATTCCTACCTCATTGAGATCAAAACCAATTAACCTGCGCCCGCTTTCCAGCACTTTTTTAAAAATATAAAAAACCTGCTCTGTCTCGAAACCTCCCTGCACGGGTGTTCCCGTATGCGGACAAAGCTTGGGATCCAGGCCATCAATATCGAAGCTTATAAAAACTTTTTGGGGAAGTTGTTTCACGATCTCATCGGTAATTGTTTTCCACGTTTCGCCTTCGTACAATTTTTCTTTTAGCACTTTATCAAAATAAGTTACCACCCGCTCTTCACTATTTTTTACATATTCATATTCTGAAACTGAATAATCGCGCACCCCCACCTGTACCAGTTTTTTTAATTCAGGAATCTCTTTTAGTGCATTGTACATGATTGAGGCATGTGAGTAAACAAAGTTCTCATAAGCTTCCCTGAGATCACAATGTGCATCAATTTGTAAGATCCCAAAATCACCATGTTTTTCGGCGATGGCCTTAAAATATCCCAGAGGAGTACTGTGATCGCCTCCAAGAAGGCCTACCAATTTCCCCTTGTCAAGTAATGCTTTTGTTTGTTCGTAAACCCAGTTATTTATAAACCAGCTGCCGGCATTCACTTCTTTCAGGGTCTTCGACATGAATTTATTATCCTCCACTTGCTCACCATGAGCTATATAATTGATGTAGAGTTCTGCTTCTTTGCGCAGGTAGTCGCTCTTCATCAATATTTTTTTATCCACGTCACGCATATAAAAACCTTTTTTCCATCCTTCATTCACATCCGCATCTATAAGATCTACCTGCAGGCTGGCTTTACAAAGCCGCTCCGGAGCCCGTGCTGTACCAGCTTTATAGCTCACGGTTACTTCCCAGGGTACCGGCAATAATACCAATGCTGATTCCTCTTCAGTAAAAGGGAGACCGAAAATATTATTGTTGGGATTGCCTGCCGAATTGGGATCAAAAGTTGAAATATCTGTCATCTGATTATCACTTTTTCAAATTGCCGCAAAGATATGATTATGCCTGTTATACCTGCTCTAAATATAATCTGGTTTTCAAGAAGCTACATTCAGATTTGAACAATTTTATAAATAAATAACTAATAAACGGGGCCTTTTTTAGCTTAAATTTGCACATTGTAAAAAAGAATATGAAAAGTACTCATATCATAATTTTAGTGGCGATCGCTGTTTCAATAGGTGTTCTGCTAATGTATTCAGTTGATTTTTCAACTTATGATACCATTGGTTCCGCAAAACAAAAGCAGGGAAAATATGTTCACCTTATTGCCCGGCTCGATAAAACACAACCGGTTATTTACGATGCGGTAAAAGATCCCAATTATTTATCTTTTTATGCTGTTGACAGTTTAGGTAGCAGCACAAAAGTTATTTATCACAATGCTAAACCCGCAGAACTCGATCAAAGTGAAAGAGTAGTTTTAAAAGGTAAGATGCAGGGTGATATATTTGAATGTGATAATATTTTGCTCAAATGTCCGTCCAAATATAAAGATGATAAAAAACAACTGGAAAAAACGGTCACTCAAACCAATCTCTAAAAATTCATGAAGTTTGATGGTGAACATTTGTTACCCGGACAAATAGGGCATTTTTTTGTAGTACTTGCATTTGTAGCATCCATACTATCCACCATCGCATTTTATAAAGCATCACGGGTTGCAGATGAGAATATAAAGCGTCAATGGCTTTCTTATGCCAAAACAATTTTTTTTATACAGGTCGCTTCGGTCCTTACCATATTCTTTACTATATTTTTTATCTGTTCCAACCATTATTTTGAATATTTATATGCTTATAAACATGCATCAAAAGAACTGGAACCTAAATATTTATTAGCCTGTATTTGGGAAGGACAGGAAGGAAGTTTTTTACTTTGGAGCATCTGGCATTGTGTGCTAGGCACCATCTTTATTATTAAAGGTAAAAGCTGGACCGCACATGTATTAACGGTGATAAGTTTTGCGCAATGTTTTTTAATGCTGATGCTTTTGGGTATTTATATTTTTGATGTGAGAATAGGCAGCAGTGCTTTTGTACTTACGCGCAATGAGATCAACGGACCCATTTTTAGTCAGCCCGATTATTTATCATTTATAAAAGATGGTATTGGTTTAAATGTATTGCTCAGAAATTACTGGATGGTGATCCATCCACCGGTTTTATTTTTGGGATTTGCAAGCACGATCATCCCCGTTTCCTATGCATACGCCGGCATGGCAACTAAAAAATTTGGAGAGTGGATAAAACCTGCGCTGCCATGGGCTTTATTCAGCTGTTGTGTGCTGGGTGTTGGAATTATGATGGGAGGAAAGTGGGCATATGAATCCCTTTCTTTTGGCGGTTATTGGGCGTGGGACCCGGTAGAAAATGCCTCGTTGGTACCCTGGATAATTTTAATTGCAGGTTTGCACTGCATGGTAATTTTCAATGCCACGGGTAATTCTTTAAGAACCGCTTTTTTATTTATTATCCTGGCAAATGCTTTTGTTTTATACTCTACCTTTTTAACGCGTACAGGTATTTTAGGAGATACTTCTGTTCATTCATTTACCGAATCAGGCATGGCTATGAACATTTTGATCGGCATGTTTGCAATTGCTATCCCTGTACCCATGATCATTTTATATATCCGGAATTATCACCTGATACCCTCTACTAAAAAAGAGGAAAGTATTTCATCGCGTGAATTCTGGATGTTCATCGGCTCGCTCATACTTTTTCTTTCTGCCATCTTCATTATCGCGGTAACTTCTGTGCCCGTTTACAATAAAATATTTCATACAAATATTGCCGATCCGCAAGACAGGGAATTCACTTATAATAAAGTGATGGTAATGGTGGCCATTATTGTAGGGCTGCTTTCCGCAACAACGCAATATTTCAAATATCGCCAAACGAACAAAAAATATTTTATCAAACTTATTGCCTTACCATTTGTAACAGCACTTGTGTTATGTATTTTATTGTTCATTTTTTATCCCGTAATTTATATAAAACAGGGTGCAGGTTTTTTAGGAGCAATTTACCTGGCCTTATTTGCATCATTGTTTTCTGCCATCGCGAATGCGGGTTATATATGGAGTGTTTTAAAAGGTAATTTAAAATCTGCGGGCGCTGCATTAGCACACGCTGGCTTTACTTTAATGATCGCAGGAATGCTTATCTCAGCCGGTAATAAACAGGTGATAAGTGATAACCGGGTTACCGGTTTATTAATGCCTTTTGATAAAGATCCAACTGGTAAGCAAACTGAAGATCCATTGGAGAATCTTACCCTCATCCGTGATGTACCAACTAGTATGGCTCGTTATACTTTGACCTATGAAGGCGATTCGGCAGCAGCAGAAAAAAACCGCACATTTTTTAAACTAATTGTACAGAAAAAAGATTCGGCGAACGATAAGGTATTGGAGGATTTTGAGTTAATGCCTGATGTGTATAAAATGAAGGATAATAACCTAAGTTCCAATCCTGATATCAAGCATTATGTTACGCATGATATTTTTACGTACATCTCTTCACTGCCCGACAGGAGCAGTGTTGCAGACACCGCGAAATTCAAGCTTCATGAAATGAAACTTAAGGACACAGTATATTATTCCAAAGGTTTCCTGGTTTTAAATGATGTGCTGAAGAATCCATCTACCGAAAGATTTCATTACAAACCTACAGATACAGCCCTGGTTGCGGATATAACCGTATACAGCAAAGCGGGAACTTCGTATAAATCTTTCCCCGCCCTGGCGGTACAGGATCTGCATATAAATTTTATTGACGATACAGTCTATGCTCAAAATTTATATTTGCAATTAGCGGGCATTGGACAAAATAATACCTTTAAAATTGCCGTTAAAGAAACAGACATTCCCCAGGATTTTATAACCCTGAAAGCATATGTTTTTCCGTATATAAATTTAGTGTGGACCGGGCTGATCATTATGGCTGCAGGTTTCATTGTCTCGATCATTAAAAGAACAAAAGCAAAACCAGCCGTTGCGCTTATTGCGTTAATAGCTGTAGTAGCCGGACTATTCTACATGTTCATGCTTGCAAGTGTTTGATGGTTTTTTGTCTTTTATTTTACAATTACAACTAAAGGCAACGGAATTAATAGTGTAAATTTATTTCCTGATGAAGCTAGGATCTTTCAATAACTGTTTAAAGAGCTTACTTTTCCTTTTTATTTTGATGATGAATAAGGAAGGGAAATCACAGGCTATTGGAGTACATGATACCCTGTTGATGGCGGCAGTGGTTTACAATGGAGATACTATAGAAGCAAAAACACTCGCCGGTGTTTATGTATATGCATACACTTCTGCGATGAGTGCAAATGCCCGGTGGACGCGACTCCGTAATGCAGTATATGTTACTTATCCCTATGCAAAAAAAGCAGCGGTCGTATTAAATGATATAAACAGGCATATTGCAGGCAGCAAAGACCAGCAATTTAGAAGAAACTACATTAACAGCCGCGAAAAGGAATTGAAGAAAGAATTCACCGATCCGCTAACCAATTTATCAGTGTACCAGGGAAAAGTGCTAATGAAGCTTATAAACCGCGAGACCGGCAATAATGTTTATGATATTTTAAAAGATTATAAAGGCGGGTTAGATGCCCGGTTGTGGCAAACCATTGCTTTTTTCTTTGGGAGCAACTTAAAGCAACCCTATGACCCCAAAGGGGAAGATGCTGAAATGGAGACCATTGTAAAGGAAGTGAGAAGAATGTATGGATATAATAGTTAATATATATTCATGAATAGTTAATCTGCAAAACCCTCTTTTTATTTACGTTATCTTTACTAGCAATAAAAGAGATTATTTTTTAAATGAAATTAGATATACTCGCTTTTGGCGCGCATCCTGATGATATTGAATTGAGTTGTACGGGGACGCTGCTGAAGGAAAAAATGAATGGTAAAAAAATTGGATTGATAGACTTGACCGAAGGGGAATTAGGTACCAGGGGAACTCCGGAATTAAGAAGGCAGGAGGCAGCAGATGCTAACAGTATACTTGGCTTTGAAGTGAGGGAAAACCTGTTAATGTCGGATGGTTTTTTTAAAAATGATGAAGCCAACCAGCGTAAGATCATTGCCGCGATAAGAAAATACCAGCCGGAAATAATTTTTTGCAATGCGCCCGAAGATCGTCATCCCGATCATGGACGTTCGGCCCAACTGGTGAATGATGCAGCATTTTTATCCGGGCTAAAAAAAATTGTTACGGATGAGGACGGAAATGCTCAGAAAGAATGGCGGCCGAAATATGTTTTCCATTTTATCCAGGACAGGTATCTTAAACCGGATTTTGTTTTTAATATCACGGATGTGTTTGATAAAAAGATTGAAGCCATAAGGGCTTTTAAAACACAGTTTTTCAATCCCGGATCAGATGAGCCCGAAACCTATATTTCATCGCCTGATTTTTTAGACAGTGTTATATACCGGTCAAAAATGTTTGGCAAGATGATTGGGGTTAAATATGCGGAAGGATTTATCACAAAAAAAATGATCGGAATTGATAATTTCGATGTACTGATTCAAAAAGATACATAATCAAATATAATATTTAAATACTTTTTCAATATCCGATTAACAAAAAACAATGTCAACACCAAAATTTTTACAGGGTCAGGGAACATTCCACGTAGCAATAAAACAAAGGGTGAATCAATATTTCACCGACATTAACAAGCCTTCAACAGGCAATTCAGCCCTTCTTTTTAAAGCAATATTATTTTTTGCCGGTTACCTGGCATTATACATTCATCTTGTATTTTTTCATCCTGCCGTGTGGATGGCAATACCCGAATGTATTTTACTGGGATGCTTAACTGCAGCCATCGGTTTTAATGTAATGCATGATGGCGCCCACGGTAGTTTTAGCCAGTATAAACTGCTTAATA